>NZ_JBHIQH010000078.1:0-3952 GCF_042196485.1 Bartonella sp. AD24XZML
TTTGGAAAGAAATATCGCTATATTCCGTTTTTTCTGTTATGACAGGCGTGCTATCGGCTTCGTTTTTGAGACTGTTGGTTTGGATATTTAAGTTTCCACCCGCTTGAATAAAGCCTGCTTTATTGACAAGGGAAAGGCTTTTTCCGCTGCCAGCCGCATTGGTTAAACCCAAATCACCCTCTGCCATTATGGTGCCAAAATCATTCAACAAAGCCCCATCAACTTGTAAAGCACCATTGCCCTTCACATAAATTAAGCCCGTTTTGTTGTTGGTCACATTGCCCGTCACGCTAAAGACTAAATCCTGCCCCGATGCCAATTGACCGCTATTTCCAAGCTCCCCCGTCTTGATCACGAAATCTCTGGCTGCTAAAACCGACGTTGTCTCATCAACCATAACGCTTGGAGCAATAAAGAGAATATCTCCAGTCCCACCGCCATCTCTTACGGCTTGTAGCCGCGCATTGTGAATATCAAGGGCATTGGTGCTTTGAAAGTCTAAACCACCATAAGTCAATTCGCTCTCTGAGACATCAATATGATCTGCAATTAAATACAGCGTTTGCGGCGTGTAAATATGAGAACGATTATTGCTTAAATCGAGAGTTGTTGCCGTCAATCTCACATCCCCCTCAGCAGACAACACATTCTCAACACTGATCTCTCCTGATACCGATGTCAATGTCGCGTTGCCATAGCCTATGACCTGATCATAATAGATGTCGTTGCCTGCAAAAATTTCAATATTGCCACCACTGGCAATCTGACCAACATTCACCCCTTCTTTTGCTGTAATCAAAAGAAAGCCCTTTTCATCTAAAACAAGATCCCCTGAACCGCCCGTAGAAACGACACCTGTCATCAGTGTGCCTGCATCAAGGCTGCCTACCTTTAAAACAGCTTCTTCACCCGTCATCAGCGAAGAAAAGTCAACCGCCCCACCCTCAATATTTGCCTTGCCATAGGCTAAAAGTTGCCCAAAATGAACGGGAGCATTTGTTGCTGGTTGTGCTTGAATGGCAACATTTTGATGCGACAGAATTGTTTGAGAAACAGATAGCCCGTTATGAGAAACTAGGGTGATATCTCCTGCTCCATAAACACTTTCAGCAACAATCACCCCTTGACTGCTCTGGAGATCAACATCCCCTTGGGTGCCAAGAACAACAACACCAGCAGCACCCGTTGCCGCCATATCAACCCCACCGGCTAAAAGCTGCGCCTTTATATCACCACCGGCATGCGCCTTGAGATTCCCTTGTGCTAAAACAATCCCCTCAAGCTTCAAGTCTCCGCCCGATTCAAGAGCCATATCAGCACCTGACCCTAGCCCTGAAACTTGAAGTGTCTGGCGCGAAGAAAGCTCCATATTGCCCCCAGAGGTTGCCTTACCGGCAATCGATAAAAGCCCATCCTGCGCCTCTATCTTCAAATGACCATCAGCACCAACCGTTTCTAACGTCACATCCTTATGGGCGGCAATATCAATATGTTTTTTCGAGGTGATGTGCTTTGCCAATACGCTCTGGCTTTTCGATTTGAGGACAACACCCCCATGACCAAAAACATTCTTCAACGAGATTTTCCCGTCAGCAGAAAGATGCAACTGCCCCGCATTGGCTGCCATATCATGGCGCATGCGAACCCCAACACCTTTTTCTGTTGCCACAAGTTTTATTCTGTCCGCCTGTAGAGCCCCCAAAGCAGAACCATCTATCGCATATTCCGGTTTACCAGTAATATNACGAACCCCAACACCTTTTTCCGTTGCCACAAGTTTTATTCTGTCCGCCTGTAGAGCCCCCAAAGCAGAACCATCTATCGCATATTCCGGTTTACCAGTAATATCGGTCAGTTCTTTCATTTCCCGTGAAGCATAATCAAAGTGACCCGTCCCTGCTGTCACTCCAATCTCCTTGCCCNTCGGTCAGTTCTTTCATTTCCCGTGAAGCATAATCAAAGTGACCCGTCCCTGCTGTCACTCCAATCTCCTTGCCCGCAACAGCTCCTTCAAAATGCACTGTGCGTGAGACAATATCGACAATATCAACCGCCCCTTGACCAGAGAAAAAATTGGCTCCCTTAGCGCCAAAGGTAATATCCCCACCTCGCACCTCAAAGCCTTTCAAAAAACCACTCGCATCAATTTCGGGTACACCTGTGGTTAAAGTCGCATGGGGCGTATTGATAAAGCCACAACCATCACAGCTTATCCCATTGGGATTGGCTATAATCACATCGGCTGGGCTCCCAAAAACCTCTCCTGGACCATGAAGCGCACTGCGCTTGCTGCTGGTCACTTCATTTAAAATCACTTTCGCCGAACCCGTGAAACGCAAATGCGGATTGCCCGGCATAATGCCCCCCAACTGCGATTGCCCTACTTCTTGTGCATGATTGTTCCAAATCACACCCGGATTTCCAATATTAAAATCGTTATATTTATTGTGTGATAAGCCCTTGCCATTGGGGGTAACAATATCAATCGAGGGAACCCCATTGGGCGCTGCCACTATATCTGGACGATGGGCGGCATTCGCGTTAGGATCCACAGTAATTTGCGCCTGTAACGCTGAAGGGGCTAACAAACAAGAAAAACCAAGTCCCCCAAATAAAACCTTTTTGAGCATCGTACTGGAGACTAAAACACCTAATAAAGCTGCTCTTTCTTCTCTCTTCTCATATCTCATACGTTAACTCCCCAATAAAAAACGCTTAAAGTTCCATTGTTAATGTCATAAAAAATGTTCCTGATTTTTTGTGCTTAACTGTGCTCCAAAAAATACTGGAATAACTGGCATCAAGAGAGAATATGCCTCCCGCAAGCTTGACACCGGCTGTCCAACCGGCAAGCTGATCACTCTTAATCCCATACAAAACTTGCGAAAACACACGCCCATAATCCAAACCAACATAAGGGCGAAGTTCACCAAAAACCTTTTTGAAGGTCGCGTGATTGTTCCACGGAATGGTGCGTAACAACAAATCATTCCGGCTAAAAAAACCGTTATTGCCAAAAAGCAAACTCTCACGTGTGCCACGAACATTGGAAGCGCCCCCCAACGAAATCTGCTCAGCCCCCAATAAATTATGCGGTGAATATTGACCACTCAAAAGATTGCTCAGTATAAAGTCCAAGCCCCCTACCTTAAAAGGCGTCATGACACTGAGTGTGCCGGTAAATTTGGCAAATTGTGGCTCCGCATCCCCTGCCCCTGGCGCATGTTTCTTTACTGAATGAAACAAAGGGAGCCCTTGCAAATAACTCACATCAAAGGTCCAGGTCCCCCCCAACATCTGGCGCGAATGCGAAATGCCAAAATTGGCGACGCTATATTGACGGCTGCCCACTTCAATCTTATTGCCAAGAAGGTAATTGTTGGTTCTTTTATAAGAAAGACCTAAATTCAAAGTTGTAAGGGAAACACTATCACGGTAAAGAACCCTGCTTGTACTGGCGTGCAACTCACTGGAATCCCCCGTCGTCTCAATATCGGTAAAATTGCCAGGGATAATGCTTTGGTAATTATAAACAGTGCCATTCAATCCAAAGGTCCAATAACCATATGGAATACTCACACTCGCTGAAATGTTATTGCTATGTCCTTCTTGCTTGCTCCCACCCCAATAATCTAATTGACTGCGTTGATAGTTAAAATCCCACGCATCATTCATCCCTAAAATATTTTCTACCCTCAAGCCCGCACTATAACGCGCATAACCCGTGGAAGATTGTCCCATATTGTCATGAGAAACAGTAACCTTGAAAGTTTTATCGGGATGATTGTTAATATTGACAATGGTGCTCCCTTCTTCACGCCCTGGAAGAAGTTCGCTTTGAGCGTGCGCTGAACTCAAACGGTTGATCTGATCAAGCCCCTGTTCAATATCGCGCATGTTCAGAACATGACCTTGAAGCCCAGGAAAAGCACTCCATACAACATTATTATAA
>NZ_JBHIQH010000079.1:0-3433 GCF_042196485.1 Bartonella sp. AD24XZML
TGATTTTGCTTAGCGTTTGCTTCAGCAAAAAAAATGTTTTGCTTGTCATTTGCTTCAGCAAAATTATTAACATGTTGTTTTATATTGTTTTTTGCTTGTGCACCTTTTTTACCAGCTTCACTACGAACTTGTGATATATGCTCTTTTTTATCAGCAAAATCGTTTAGCTCTTCTTCAACGCGTGTATTCCACAATCCATTATCTGTCTCAATAACTTTATCATTCCTCATTAAATATTCGACGATAGTTGCGAATTTTTTTCGTGAACAATTGCAAGCGCGTGAAAGCGTTTCAAAATCTTCTTTAATTGGTGCTTTCTTATCGTACATGCGTACAATAAGCGTTATATAAACGCCCCGTTGTTCCAACGTCATCCCATCTGTACCACTTATCCAGTCATACAAATGAAATCTTATCCACGGCATACCATTAGACATGCGCATCCCCTTCTTTCATTAAATATAAAATTGCCAAAGCATCTGCTTCGTTGTTGTCACAAGGCGCGTGACCTTTTGCACACATTGCCTTAATCATTTCTTCTTTTGACGCATTCCCTTTGCCTGTCATTGCTTTTTTAATCGTACCAACGGGAATGCCTTCATACGGTATCTGATGATGTTCACACCAAGCTGTTAATGTTGCTAGAAAGCCCCCATAAACATGAGAAGCGTCTGTACCCACATGCCGACGTACCTCTTCAAAATACACCGCATCAATTTCATCAACAGACCTCTTTAATTCAGTAAGCCATTTCTTAAAGCGCAAGTAACGCATGCCACCGCCTTCAAAACGGTGTGATTGAAAATGTTCTGTATCGCTTGTGATAAAACCATCTGCATCACGAAGCGCCCAGCCAGTCTTAGTCCCTAGATCAAGACAGAGAATGGTTTGTGCATTAGTGATCATAATCCCCCCTTAAGGCTCTACGTATTTATATGCGTGCTATGACAGAGTGTGTTGTGACTGCTTGTCTTGAAAAAATGACTGTAACAACACAAACCGACCTCATAGACTTTAAATAAAGTGGATTAACTTAATTCAGACGCACACTACACGCATCATTTATTAATTTGATTTCTTCTTCTCTTTTTTTGATGAGGTCATCCCTTAAGAAGCCAAGATTACTTTCGACTAAAGCTGTAAACAAAAGTAGCTCATTTAGGCGATGAAAAGATGACAAATCTTGAGAAAAATAATTATCAAACCAAGTTGTAAAAGCTTGCGTAAAGGCAGATGAAAACCATTGTTTAAAATCATCGTACGGCAATAACGGAAAATAATTTCTATCATCACGCGCAAAAATATTTTGCAGTATATAGATAAGATAACCTGTTGATGAGGGATCTATGCAACTTTCACATGTCTGATTAGGCGAGCGAACACCATAATATATGTCTTCACGTCCAATCTTATTAACAAGATTAATCAACTTGACTTTACTTATAGTGATATGCGGGACATCTATCATCTATGATCTTTCTTCTTAAGAGTGTGAATGGTGCTGCTGGTGCTCGTTATTATCTGTAGGAGCAGGTGTGAAAGCAGAACTAGAGCCAGAACATCCTTGCAGTTCTTGCAGCTTTAGATAATTCTTTAAAGATAAACCTTTTCCTTGTTCCCAACGACAAACAGAGGCTTGCTTAACGCCTAAAATGTCTGCTAATTCCTTTTGTGTTAGCGATAAACACTTTCGGATAGATTTAATCTTGAATTTTTCCTCTGTGTCCATTTGAGTTAAGTCCTTTATTTTAACCATATACGCAATTGTATAACATAAATTAAAAAAAACAATAGATTTTTTTTAATTTAAAAATCATAAGTAACTAATTATGACGAAAAATATCATTGCTACATTGCAAGTATTGCAATCTGAATTTGGTCTCAGTCAAAAAGATCTTGCCGATAGACTAAATGTAACCCAAGCAACCGTATCAAGATGGTTAGGAAATGAATCAGATCCTAGAGGTTCACACAGAGACGCAATTTTAGAACTTTATAAAAGCTTAAAGGGTTATAATCAAATTACTACACTTGTTCCTGTTATGGGATATGTAGGAGCAGGATTAGAGATTGACACCGATGTTGAGCAAATCCCAGAAGATGGGCTTGAAACAATTGAAATACCATTTGATTTGCCTTTTGAAGCAATAGGTTTTGTGGTTCGTGGAAATTCTATGTATCCTGTGTATAAAGATGGTGATTTAATCGTAGTTAAACATCTGCAAACAAAGCCAGTGAGCGATTATTACGGTGATGAAGTCATTGTTCTGACAGAAGATAATAGGCGATTCATCAAACAAATTACTCGCTCTTCAGAAGGCATTGTACTCAAATCATGGAATGCAGATCCCATTAAAAATGTTAAGATAAAATGGATTGGGGAAATAATTTCAATACTGCCACGTAAAGCTTATCGCTTGCTTACGAAATAATTCACAAGTCAACCTTGAATTCTCTTATTTTGAAGATGGCATTTAAGTGAAAATGCAAAAAATAGTGGATAATGTACAAATGACTTATTTGCCAAAAGATAGACTTAAAATAGCGCGTAAGAATGCTGGATATACGACACCAAGTGAAGCTGCGCGCACTATACCAGCTCTTAATCAAAATACCCTAATTAGTCACGAAAATGGAAATCGTGGTATTTCGCGTCAAATAGCCGAGCTCTATGGACAAGTATTTAATGTAGATCCGGGGTGGATTTTGTATGGCGAGTCTCCTCAAGAAAATCCTAATCTCAATATAAGTATTCCTCTCGTTTCATGGATTAGCGCTGGAGAACTAAGAGAGCAAGATGGGATAATGGATTTTTCAGATTATCCTATGACAGAGGCTGTTAATCTTCCTGCCGGTGAATGGATTGCTTTACGTGTAGATAGCGCATCTATGAATAAAATTAGCCCTCCAGATTCTATAATATTTGTAAATATGCGAGACAAAAAACTTGTGCCTAATGCCTGCTATGTAATTGCAGATGAATCTGGACAAGCGACATATAAACGATACAGACCTAATGATGATCCTCCTTTTCAGCCTGCTTCATACGACAAAACAATAAAGGCTCCAAAACTTGAAGGCGCTATCTCTATAATAGGTCGTGTACGGCGCACTATTCTTGATATGTAAACACAATACGATTTTCTGTTCACGTTATCAATGAGATTGCCATCAACAGATTGAAGCGAGTTTGATTGATTTTTATCAGTAAACCGCACATTTACTGATTCTAAAATCAACTTTTAATTCCATTGCTTGTGAAGATGGCATTTAAGTGAAAATGCAAAAAAAATGAAATATATGTGATTTTTTTCTTGCTTATATTTATACATTTGCGTATAAGTAATTATACAAACCACGCACAAACAATTGCCAAGAGGCGTTAGGGAGGAGAAATTATGGAAAATCCAATTCTTATAAATTCTGATGAAAT
>NZ_JBHIQH010000080.1:0-1601 GCF_042196485.1 Bartonella sp. AD24XZML
GAATTCCACCAAGCACGCCCAGACCAAGCGGGTATAAAGCGGGCTGTCATCTCTAACCATCTCAACCCCATCTCTATTGCCATAACAGACCCGCGTATCCGCTGCCATGCAAGCCCTTGGTCAATCAAATCATAGAGGTTTGGAACATAAGGCGAAAGTTCACCAAGTCCATATTCTTCAATCAACCATGGCAAAAAGCGGGGAGGGCGTGTGATTAGTTTTGCACGTGAAATCCCCAAAACAGACCCATCAACATCTTGATGAAAGTCGCAAGCATCGGCAAGGCGTTTCTCAAATTCTGTTGCATGGGTGGGGAGGAGGGAACCAACCATTAGCGTGCACGCCCTTTGAAGTTTAAGGTGATTTTGCCAATCGATAAGATTTCTTCATCACAAACTGCACTGTCCTTTGTGGGTGTAATGGCAATCACTTTTTGGACACCAGGGATCATCAGTTTTGAAACCCACCACGAGAGGCTTAATTCACGACCAATGGCTTGTTCTTGTCTCCATGCTGCTCTTAAATTTGCCTCCATTGTCGTGAGAATTTTCAAAGATGTTTCCGGTAACAGCCAAACATCTGCTTCTAAATCCAGCACTTTTTTGACAGCAGCGTGAACAATGATTGTATCATTGGTCATGATGATATTTTTTCTGTGAAGAGCTTGTGAAACTGTTTGTAAGAGATCTTCAGAGGCTGTTCCTTCTTCATTGTTGCCAAAAAGAGCAACATAGATGGTTGGGTCTTTGCCTTTACGGTAAACAATCGCATCCTTAACACGACTATCGCTTGAGAGAGCGATAAGTTTGTAATAGGGCTCTGTCCCGCTCCCATTGCCACCACGGGCATGAAGCTGTATGCGTTCACGATACCTCTCATCACTCTCACCCTCTAAGCGGGCAATACCATGCCAGTTTCCCAAAGCATCAAGGGATTCACCGGTGGCAAAATCAAGAATATTATTGCGTGCCGCCTCATTGATACGCTGTCTTAAAAGCAGTTCTCGATAGCTAAAAGCCTCAATAACTTTTACAGCTGGATCACTTTCAAGAATGGTATATTCAGGCAAAAGCTTTTTTAAATGAGCAAGAGCCGCAGCGCGGATTTCCTCAAAAGAAAGTTCTGTAATAATTTCCGGTTTTGCAAGCACTCCATTCATTTTATCAATAATCCTTCCATGGTAATGGGCTTGCCGGATGGCAAATAAATTCCTTCAAAGGATAAAGAAACTTGTCCAGCCTCACTCCATTTAAAATCAATTTTTTTCAATTTAAAACGCGGTTCCCACTTGTCTAAAGCCTCAGCAACAGCAGCATAAAGAGCAACAGCAAAAGCATTATTCACTGGAGCATCAATGAGTTCTGCAACACGTGAACCATAATCACGACGCATTACACGCGAACCAATCCGCGTTGACAAAATATCAAGGATTGATTGGCGTAAATGATCAATGCCGGTTAATGGCTTTCCTGTTGTACGGTCCATTCCACTGTTCAATTGGGACCTCCTGTCATGGAACCACCAGGGAAAACACCCCCATGAACATGGGTTGCTCCTACATTGGTGCTGTTATGTTTTAGTCCACTTGAATGAATGGAAAC
>NZ_JBHIQH010000081.1:0-13316 GCF_042196485.1 Bartonella sp. AD24XZML
AAGAGCCTTATCAAATTTACCTGTCTTAAAACGAGAAGCCACCGCATTAGGAGAAACACCCATCTTTTTGGCAAACGCACGTACCGATAGACCCTTACGCGTTTTCTTATTCATAGTTGCTCCATTTTGAATGGTATATACGAATTATTGTACACTTTAATTATTGACAAGGTTTTATTTTTTCGTGTACATAAAATATATGAAGATAGTGTGGGATGAACCAAAAAGAGCTTTAAACATTGTTAAACATAAGCTTGATTTTGCTGATGTTATTTACTTTGACTGGAAACATGCTTTTATTGATGCAACCCATTCAAACCGCATGAAGGCTATTGGACATTTTTCTGATGGTACAACAGTTATTGTTTTTGCAAAGCTTGGCAATGAAGCGATATCCATTATCAGTTTTCGTCAAGCGAATAAAAAAGAAAGAGAGGTTTTCAATGACTATCAAAAAAACCTTTGAAACAGGATGTGGCTATACAAAAGAAGATTGGGACGCTGTGGATTCCCCACCACTAACAGATGAAGAACTTGCACGCTTAAAGCCAGCTAAAGACGTTTTACCAGCCTCCTTTTTTAAGTATGTAACAGAAGAGCGCCGTAAACGTGGGCGTCCACCGGTTGAATCTCCCAAACAAGCGGTTACTCTACGCCTTGACCCAAACGTTATTGCCTCTTTTAAAAAACAAGGAAAAGATTGGCGAACACGTATGGGTGAAGTCTTAAAAAAAGCAAGTGGCAGCTAAACCAACCACCTCCCCATTTTGAGAACGGGGAGGAGAGATGTGTCTTAATCTAAGCAGCTTTTACGACAGATCTTTCTAAGACTTGTTTTGCTTCTTTGATTAAAGCTTTATAATGTTTGCTTTCTTCTACCAATGTAAAGGCTTTGACAAGATGCATATGGAGAGGTCCATAAATGTAAACAGCCTTTTTAGTTGGAGACATTTTATCCCAATCTTTTGGGAAAGCAAAACGTATATCATCACAATAATCAACAGATTGACTTTTTAGTTTCTTTTCACATTCAATAAAATAACGGCGTGCTTGACGTCCTTTCTCATTGCGTTCAACCATTGAGAGCTCTTTCGCCATGTCTAATGTGATGTGATATTCTGTACTTGGACGACCGCCTTTAGGTTTCGGTAAATTTTTACCGAAACTCACAAAGCCTTGATTTTCTTGAAAGGTATTAGGTTTCGCTAAATTTTTAGCTAAACTTATAAAGTCCTTATTTTCTAGGAAGCCGTATTCTTTAATACGGTTTTTTATCCAATCTCTAAAATTAGAATTGACTTCCAAAAATGTATATAATTCGCGTGCGTTGACGGCTTGAACTGTTTCTTGATCAATCGTTTGTTCTGTAATTTTAATAAGAGTGTTCATAATGAACTCCTTGTTGATTAGGCTTTCTATTGACATCCTAAGAGGATGCCGGGTGCTAGAAAACACGGCAACAAGCCCGTCGTTACGCTTTCCCCACAAGGGTATTGTATAGCGTAACCACACCCGACAATATTATTATACGCATGTAGCATATAATGAGTCAAAGTCTTTAATGTGCGGAAGACTGATTATTTCGGCAACCAATCCGCTTGTTGTTTTAAGGTGTTTTCTAGGCACCTGATTCGAAAATAGACATTGACGCAACAATGTCAAGAATAAACATAATTTTTATCTAAAAATAATCGCATACTGTACAGTGTACATATTGAAATCATTATTTATCAATGAGTTAAATGTACAATGTACAGTCAATTTGAAAATTCTGTCGCTAGCGATAGTTCGCGCTAGCCTGCCCCGCAACAGACCCAACCCGCTGGGAAGTACCTTTTACATTGATTTTATTGATTTTTTTATGGAAAAAACAAAGCATAAGTGATAATCTGTTTTTAATATTGCAATAAGAATAGGTAATGCCTAAACTCATAAGGATATGGAATATATAGATAAAGCTTGAGAACATGATCTATCCTTTTTTATTAGCAGCGTATTCTTGACGAGAAAGTTGTCTTTGTATATTTTTGGTTAATCTTTCATTGGCTTTTTTTACAATAGCACTTGCAATCTCTGGCTTGGACATCACTTTAGCAATTGAAGGTCCTTCTTGTTTTGCAATGGGGAATTGATCTCCGTCATCTCTTTGAAACACATTCCCTCCCATTTTCAATTCAACACGCTTTGGAAAACTGCCTCCCTTGATAAAACCATGGGGTAAGATTTCTTTCTTTCCAAACAGTGTGTAAGTTACGCCGCGTTTTGTTTCGTTTGCTTTAAAAAATTTAAGAGGTATCGGTGTTCCAGAACCAATGATATCTGTCTCAAGAAACCTTGCTGTCGCCTTTTCTTTAATATAAACACCTCTTCTTATACGCTTTATTTGGGCTGATGAGATGTCAGCAACTTGCTTTTCAGTAAAGCGTTCAACTTGTTTTGCTGCAGTGTTTAGAGCATTACGCAGAGCCCAGTTAAGGCGTGGTGCTTGAAGGTTTGTGAAGGTATCTTTTACCTGTTGAAGATACCATTTTTGGTGGATGATTAACTTCAACTTCTAAGCCTTTTTTGGGGTAGGTGACTTGGAAGCTTTAGATGCTTTTGGTTTTTCGAGTGAGGTTTCCTCTGTCACTGGTTCAGACGATGTTTGTACGGCTTCTTGTTCTATCTGCTTAATTTGTTCAACCGTCTTGTCAGGTTTTGCTGTTGTCTTGACTCCAATAAAAGGTTTTACAGCATTAGCGCGCTTGAGACGTGCGTAGACTTGATTGGAAACTTCAACAAATGGATTATTGGGTGTTGATGGTTCAAAGCGAACAGTGCTTTTATTGTCTCCAACAACACACATTGGTTTAGTGATGACAGCTTTCATCATTGCTCCTTTTGAGTCATAATTAATGACATCATTAGTCAAATATTGATTTTTATTCTTTGAAAAATTAATTAGCCAGAATTAGCAAGAAAACAGGGCTTTCTAGCCACGCTTCAAGTTCACATTTTGCTGAATTTTTGGGGATATTTTTGAATTTTAGACACAATACGACCAGTGCCGTGTCGTCATTAAATACGATTTTTTACACTATGTCAACAAAAAAAATCATGATCTTGTGTTTTTTTATTTTTTTTACCTAAATATGGTGTTTTTATAAACAAAAAGGTATGTATTGACACAGCCAAAAAAGCAGAAAATCTAAATATTAAGCTCGTGACGCGCTGCTGTTGCCAAAAAAGCAGATCTCGTTAAGCCTCTTTCTTGTGCACAATCATCAATTGCACGTAAGAGCCCTCTTTCAATAGATATGTTCGTACGTACTACTTCTGCATCATTTTCAATAAAGGGGACTTGTATTAAAAAAGCTCCTTCTGACAAAGCTGTTTTGACAGATTCCCGTTGTATGACTTCCTCAAATTTTGAAGGAATAGGCACTATATCTATATCTTCACAATAAAGTTGAAGTGCTTCTGTTGCATTTGCGATTAAATTTTCTTCCTCATCAGCAGCAGAAAAAAGCCCCTCAAAATCAGGAAACTGAACACCAAAAGCAGAATCTTCATCTTTATGAACAAGAGCAAAAAATCTTTTCATTTTTCTTCTCCTTTTTCTAACCAACCTGCTTGTTGTGCGATAGAACGTACTGTACCAATCGGAAGATTTTTTTTAGGATGTGGAACAATAACAACCTTACCATCTTTTTTTAATTTATGATGAGAACCTTTTACTTTGACAAGTTCAAAGCCATCACGCTTTAATTTTGCAATGATTTTTCGGCTATCTTGTTCCATTCCCTAAACTCATAATGTGTAAATATATACACATTTTAATGATTTTTCATCTGATGTCAATTCTTTTTTAACGGCTAAAGTGCTTATGAAGCGCATTAAGAACAATACGCAAAGAACTAACAAGATGTGTTAGCGATTGATCTTCTATAACAAGATATTGTAATGCAGCATAAAGATTATACTGTCTATAGAGGTGTTGTGCTTCTTTGATAGCCTCTTTCGTCACTTCATAACAATGAGTTGCTCTTTCAATCCACCGTTTTTGTGCCTCCTCATTTGATGAAGGAGTAAAGTTGTCATAAACAGCATTAGGCAATCCTTTTGCACATAGGTAATTGTTTTTCACTTCAAGATATTTTTGCGCAGCATCATATTGGTCTTGATTGATTTCGCCTTGCAAATAAAGCCGCCCAATATAGGTGCCGGAAAGCGGATTTTTAGCCTCTTCTATGGTCAAGCAGAAGCGTTTGGCACGCATTTCAATTGCCAATTTATCCATGGGTTCATGCGGTGTTTTTGCTCGTGAGATGCGTCCATTTGGTTCTCTGATACATCCTTTAATTCGAGGACGACCACGTTTTGCACGTTTTTTTCTTTTTGTCATATTTTTTTTCAATCAGAATGGGACGCTATCGTTAAGAGCCGTTCTATAATCTTGAGCACCTGAAGCGATAGCATAATTTTGAGAAGTAATAGATGAAGGGGCAGATTGATCTTTCTTTACATCAAGCAAATACAACTCGCCTTTGAATTGTGGTAAAATAATCTCTGTTGTGTAACGGTCATGCCCATTTTTATCTTGCCATTTGCGTGTCTGTAATTTGCCTTCTACGTAAACCTTTGAACCTTTGTTGAGGTATTGAAGTGCAATTTTTGCCAAATGTGGATTAAAAATCACCACGGAATGCCATTCTGTTTTCTCTACTTTTTGATGAGTATTTTTATCCGTATAGCTTTCAGAAGTTGCCATACGAAAATTGACTATTTCTGCTCCAGAATTCATTGTTTTGCTTTCGGGATCAGCACCTAAACGCCCGATTAACATCACTTTATTTAGCATGTTTTTTTACCTTAAACTTGTATTTTAATACATACAAAATCCTAGCATGATTTGCTTATTTTTTCAATTTTTTCAAAAGGATATTATTGTTTTTTAACATATAAAATTATATTTAATATGCAAAAAAACATAAATAGTTCAGTGTTCATTTAAAACTCTTGAAATACATACATAAATGTATTAACATAAGATATTCAAATAAGATTTGAATGGGATGAAACTAAAGCAAAAAGTAATCTTAGAAAGCACCGTGTCAGTTTTGAAATTGCTGCTCGTGTTTTTGCAGACCCGTTCGCCATGGTTAAACAAGACCGTATTGAAAACGGAGAATATCGTTGGCAAACTTTGGGTCTTGTGGATGGTTTTTTACTGCTGCTCGTGGCGCATACTGTCCATGATGATAAAGATGGTATAGAAGTAATCCGTATTATTTCAGCGCGGCGAGCTAACTCGAAAGAAAGGAAACGTTATGAAGAAGAAAGTTCTTTATGAAATTGATGTAGGTAACTTATCACCTTTGACAGATAAACAAAGAGTTGAAATTAAAAAACTGGCTGTAATGCCGGATAGCACAATTGATCATAGTGATATTCCACCACTAGATGATGCATTCTGGAAAAATGCAGTGCGCAATCCATTCTATAAACCAAAGAAAACTGTCACAACAGTGCGTGTGGATTCAGACGTATTAGCATGGCTTAAGAGTCAAGGAAAAGGCTACCAGACGCGGATTAACGCCATTTTACGTGATGCTATGCTTCGTTCAATGCGTTGACCTCTCCTTCCTCTAAAAAGCAAGGAAAGAGAGTTATATTAAAAAACTAAGCAGCTTTAACAGATTTTTCTAAAACCTGTTTTGCTTCTTCAATGAGTGTTTTATACTGTTTGCTTTCTTCTACCAATGTAAAGGCTTTAACAAGATGCATATGAAGAGGACCATAAATGTAAACAGCCTTTTTAGTTGGAGACATTTTATCCCAATCCTTTGGGAAATCAAAGCGTGTATCACGGTCACAATCAACAGATTGGTTTCTTAGTTTCTTTTCACATTCAATAAAATAACGGCGTGCTTGACGTCCTTTCTCATTGCGTTCGACCATTGAGAGCTCTTTTGCCATATCTAAAGTGAGATGGTATTCTATTGCTGTAACAGCTCTAGATTTTGCGCTTCCCAATTTTGGGAACCGCAAATCTTGTGTTTTTATGAAGTCTTTACCTTCTTCAAATGTATATTGATTAATACGATCCGTAATCCAAGTAGCGAAACGTTTTCCTATTTCCATGAATGCGTGTAACTCACGCGCATTGACCGTTTGCACAATTTCTTGTTCAATAATTTTTTCTGATATTTTAATAAGAGTGTTCATTATGAACTCCGTACGATTAGAGGTTTTCTATTGACATCCAAAGAGGATGCCGGGTGCTAGAAAACACGGCGTACAGCCCGTCGTTATGCCTTCCCCAAAAGGGTATTGTATAGCATAACCACACCCGACAAAATCATTATATGCGTGTAACATACAATGAGTCAAAGTTTTTAATTGGCGGTGAAAAGACTGTTTCGGCAATCTATCCGCTGTACATTTAAGGTGTTTTCTAGGCACCTGATTCGACAATAGACATAATGTTGCCATATTGTCAAGCAACTTCCGATAACTTTTTAATCTCTCTATTGATCTCGTCTATAAGAGGCTCGTAATTGAGAACGCTTTTTGGCAAATTGCCACCGTAAACCCATGCTTTCACTTGCGCTTTGGTACTAAAATCTGCCTTTTCTGGTATGGTGTAATACTGACCGCCATCAAACTTTTCACACTCTCTTGTGCCGTCTTCATATTCGTAGAGGTTGTAAAAATACTCCTCTGCTCCATCTCCCCAAGGAACATACCCAACAGCCGTTGCAACCCACTTTTTTTGCATAGGCTGTTTATGATTTGTTAAGAACAGTTGTTTTAAAATTTCCATGTTTTAATTCCTATTTTTACCAATAGGTTAAATTACCTCAAATTTGACCGTACAGAGCGTTTTATATTACAGATGTGGTTTTCATCATAAAATCTTTAAATCGCGTTGTACGGTACCTTTTTGACGATTTAAATGCATGTCTAATCGTAAAATGATCAGCACTTTTCACTAGTTTGCTGTGGACCAAAGCGTTTCATTATCCCACCAATGCCATTTAAAGTCTCTTCAAGCTCTTGCTTGTGAACAAGCGTTATAGGTGTTGAATGCTCTTTCGCTGCTTGTTCTTTCAACTCCTTTTCACGGAATCTCAAAACAGCATTGCGTACAAAATTGGCTTTTCTCAAAAGATCGTTTTCCAAATCACGACACAACCTGACAAGTTCACGCGTGCTCGGAAAAAACGTATCGGATAAACAATTTATTTCATCACATAAAATCCGTTTGACCACTGTCATCAGTGACCATGCAGAGACATTTTCCAAAACCATTCCATAGGTCAACGCCATTCCCTCATGGTCTGATTGTTGTGCTATTTTCAAACCACACGACAGCATGCGAATAGCTTTTGCTATATCCTCTTTACCTGCTTTCACGGCGAAGAGCTCTTGCAATTGATCACCAGCCTCTAAAGCAATCGATTCCTGCTGTTTCGTTAATTGGCTGCCATCCTTCAAAACAAACGGACCGCTCGGAGGTATCATCGCATGAATGTGTTTCAAAATACCCTCGATTTCCGATATCAAGGAGACTGTCTGCGATACGCTCCCCAATGCTTTTTTGCTTTTGAGTGTAATTTCCATTGTTTCCACCATTGTTGTTCGTGTTTTTTGTTTTTTCTAAATCATCAACCGCCTTGCGTACCCAGTTACGCCATGTTGCTTTCCAATCGGTTTTGGTTGCATTTGCTCCGGCTTTTGAACGCCAGTAATCTCGAAACTTTGCAATTTCGACTTTCACACGCTCTGGAGGCAAGCCCTCTGCAATGGCAAAATCGTAATCGGGTTCAAAATCCGTAGGCAATCGACAACCGCGATTAGCTTGCGCTCGTTTTGCTTTTTTGGGAACGTTCTCTTGCTCGTGAATGGGAGGTTGGTTTTCTACACCCGTTGCGATTTGCTCTGATGTGGTCTCAACAGCAGCAACCTCTGTTGGCTCGTCAACCAAATCGATTGTTTCTAAATCTTCAAAATCAATTTCTTTTTTTGCTAAAACGTTAGTTTTAGTTTTTTTATATATATTCTTATTCTGGTTCTTTATAGCTTGATTTTGCTTAGCGTTTGCTTCAGCAAAAAAAATGTTTTGCTTGTCATTTGCTTCAGCAAAATTATTAACATGTTGTTTTGTATTGTTTTTTGCTTGTGCACCTTTTTTACCAGCCTCACTACGAACTTGCGATATGTGCTCTTTTTTATCAGAAAAATCTTTTAGTTCTTCTTCAACGCGCGTATTCCACAATCCATTATCTGTCTCAACAAGTTTATCATTCCTCATTAAGTATTCGACAATAGCTGCAAATTTTTTCTGCGAACAATTGCAAGCACGTGCAAGCGTTTCAAAATCTTCTTTAATTGGTGCTTTTTTATCGTACATGCGAACGAGAAGCGTCATATAAGCGCCCCTTTGCTCTAACGTCATTCCATCTGTACCACTTATCCAGTCATACAAATGGAATCTTATCCATGGCATACCATTAGACATGCGCGCCCCCTTCTTTCATTAAATATAAATTAGTGATCATAATCCCCCCCTTAAGGCTGTTGCCTATTTATATGTGCGCGTATGGTGGCGCGTAATCTATTAATTTGATCTCTTTATTTTTGCCTGTTTAAGAATGTGAATGGTGCTGTTGATGTTTGTTATTTTCTGTATGAGCAGCAATGAAAGCAGAACTAGAGCTAGAACTATCCTTCAACTTTTGCAGCTTTAGATAATTTATTACGGAGATAGATCCTCTTTTTTCCCACTTGCAAACAGCTGCTTGAGTTACACCAAGCATTTTCGCCATTTCTGATTGTGTCCAATTAAATTTGCCCCGTATTGACTTAGTCAAATTCTTAAAATCTTCTCGTTGATCCATTTACAAGCTCCAATTACAGCTTTGCCTTACTTTATTCATATAATTATAGTTATATAAAGTCAATGAAATTTATCTTTATCAACGATAAAAAAATAAGGTAAGCAGAAGTATGAGTAATAAATCTAATATTATAAACACATTAAAAAAGATTTTGACCGAGTTTAACTTAACGCAAGAAGATGTAGCCAAACGGCTAAACGTAACACAAGCTTCAGTGTCTAAGTGGTTAAAAGATTCTGATCCACGCGGCTCTAATAGAGATGCCATTTTAGAATTATATAAAGAACTAAAAGGGGATAATCACTTCACAACTTTTGTTCCTCTTATGGGGTATATTGGAGCAGGAACACAGATAGATCCAAGTTTTGAACAAATCCCTGAAGATGGTCTTGAACAAGTAGAAATTCCTTTTGCTTTACCTGATGATATGGTTGCTTTTGAAGTTAAAGGAGATTCTATGATTCCAGCCTATAAAGATGGAGATATGGTTATCGTAAGACGGCGCCAAATTAAAACAATAGAATCCTTTTTTGGCAAAGAAGCCGTTATTTTAACACATGATAATAAAAGATATATAAAACAGATTAGCAGGGGCATGAATGGTGAAATAGATCTGCTTTCTTGGAATGCCTTACCTATTAAGAATGTTAAAATTGTGTGGGTTGGAGAAATATTTGCTATTTTGCCAATAAGTTCTTACAGCAAGATGATTCGGACTTATCGCTAATTATCCTCCCCTCTTATTCAGTAAGATATTATAATATTTTTTATAAAAAATATAACTTTTTATAATTTTTTGCTTGCTGTTTTATAATTATAGTTATATAAGTAATTATACAAACCACGCACAAACAATCGCCAAGAGGCGTTAGGGAGGAAAAATTATGGATAAGCCAATTCTTATTAATTCCAATGAAATTTTATTAGTTGCCTACGATAAAGATCAACATATTGCAGAGTCTGGACCACTTGATGCAAGCCAAATTCTAAGCATTGTTGCTGAGGTAGATGATGCCATTCAAATCTTTCGCATCAATCCTTCTGAGAATAATTGTGAAGATATCTCTGAAGAGATTGCAGACGCATATGTAGAAGCAAATATTGAACATCTCCATGAGGATAGTGAGGTTCATTACTTTGTACGTGAAAGTGATGCTTACCACGATCTTTTATCTGATTTAGCAAAAGAAAAATATAATGATGAGGTCTACGGGACCTATGAAGAGCAAAATAAATTACGTCTTTGTGATGTGATTTAAAAATTCTAAAGGGCGCATTTAAAAAGCGCCCCCTTTAATCCCACCAATATGAGGTCTGTAATGGAAAAGCTTCTTGCTACTCAATACAATATTATTCAGCATCAAAAGGTTCAAACTATTAGCGCTCGTGATTTATATACCTTTTTAGAGGTAAAAACCGAGTTTAGAAAGTGGATAACAAACTGTATTAAAGAACTTAGCTTTAGAGAAGATGTAGACTTTGTACTTTCTACTAAAGAATTATCAAACTCCTCACGTGGAAATCCTTTTAAAGATTATGCTCTCACTTTAGACACAGCAAAACACATTGCCATTTGTGAACCTGGTCTCAAAGGTAAACAAGTGCGTGAATATTTTCTGAAATACGAAAAAAAAGCAAATTCAAAAATTGATTATTCAAATCCTGAAACATTAGAAGATTTCTTAAAACATCTAAGGCAGCAAATTAAGCACAATGAAAATGTTGTCACGATGAATGGAGTAAAGCATGCATAATTTTATCACAACATCTGAAAGCAATTTTCAAAACACAACTGTTCCAACCATGTCTAGTCGTGAAATTGCAGAGTTATGCGGTAAGCAACATGCGCATATTATGCGTGATATTCGGCAAATGTTAGGAGAATTATATCCTGAAGGGGGTCAATCCAAATTTGGATCCACCTATTTAGATAAACAGGGTAAGCCCCAAAACTGTTACAACCTTCCTAAACGTGAATGCCTCATTTTAGTTTCTGGTTACAGCATGACATTACGTGCTAGGATTATAGACCGTTGGCAAGAGTTGGAAAAGCAAGCAGTAACACTACAAATCGACTATTCAAGTCCAAAGGCTATGATTGGCTTTTTGAATTACCTACAAGGTCAAATAGATCAAAAAGACACCATCATTGAAGATTTAACACCAAAAGCCATGGCTCTTGAAAGCTTACAGCGCCATGATGGGCTCTTTGGTCTTACAGAAGCCGCTAAAATACTCGAGATGCAACCAAAACAATTCATTCAATTCTTACAGCAAAAAGGGTGGATTTACAGACGTGCAGCAGGTGGAAATTTGCTTCCTTATCAAGACAAAATCCAAAAGCAACTTATGGATTGTCCAACCATCACACTTCAAACCGCGAGTGGAATAGAAAAAGTCATTCCTTGCGCAAAAATCACAGCAAAAGGAATTGGTGCGCTGTCTCAAGAGCTTAAAAGACAAAGCATGCATTAATTAAGGAATGCAATAATGAAAAAGAAATACGAATTTACTGATAAAATCGATATGATTTATTTGCGTCAATTTTCAAACTTTTTAATTGACAATATAATATCAGTATGTCTATTGTCGAATCAGGTGCTTGAAAAACACCTTGAATCGATAGCGGATAGATTGCCGAAACAATCTTTTCTCCGCACATTAAAGGCTTTGACTCATTGTATGTTACACGCATATAATGGCTTTGTCGGGTGTAGTTACGCTATACAATACCCTTTATGGGGAAAGCGTAACGACGGACTATCGACCGTGTTTTTCAGCACCCGGCATCCTTTATTGGATGTCAATGAAAAACCTCTAATCGATAGGAGTTCATTATGAACACTCTTATTAAAATTACAGAACAAATCATTGATCAGGAAACTGTTCAAACCGTTAATGCACGCGAATTGCATACATTTTTAGAAGTAGGTCGCGACTTTACGACATGGATTAAAAACCGCATAAAAACATATAAATTTGTTCACACAAAAGACTATATTCTAACGTTCCCCAAAACGGGGGAGCGTCAAAATGTAAACATGACAGAGTACCACCTCACTCTAGACATGGCAAAAGAGCTTTCCATGGTTGAACGCAATGAGAAAGGACGTCAAGCACGTCGTTACTTTATTGAATGTGAGAAAAAACTAAGAAACCAATCTGTTGATTATGATAATGATACACGCTTTGATTTGCCAAGCTATTGGGAGGGAATGAACGCTGGTGAAAAAGTTTTATATCTTTTAGGTCCTATCCATGTGCGTCTTCTTGATGCCTTCAGAGTAGATGAAGAGAACAGAAAATATAAAGCTCTCATTAAAGAAGCAAAACAGGTTCTAGCAAGATCTGTCGTAAAAGCTGCTTAGTTTAAAATATGATTTCATTTCCTCGTCTTTTCAGACGGGGAGGTGGTTAATATCACACAGTCTCTAGAAACAGGATTGTAACAACCAACCAACTTTTAAACACAAGCGTGATTCACGCCACGGGTGAATTGCGTCTTCAATGGAGGAAATCAAGATGAGTGAACAAAACACTAACCTAACAGAAATTGAAGAAACGCATCATTTAGCGGTTAAACAAACTGCTATGGAACGCATTTTAAACAGAGCCTTAGAAAATGACATCGATATGGACCGTTTAGAGCGTCTCATTGCCTTACGAGAAAAAGAAATAGAACGACAAAACTACGAAAGATTTGCCTGTGATCTTTCGAATATGCAAATAGAATATCAAAAAATACAAAAAAACTCTAAAAACACCCATACAAACAGCCAATATGCAACCCTTGACCAGTACATTGATGCTGTAAAAAACACTCTTGCAAAACACCGATTTGCTTTGTTTTCTCGTATCAAAGAACAGAGTTCAGACAATATAATTATAGAAATGACTTTGACGCATCCGTCTGGAAATAAAATCTCAACAGAAGGAAAGTTTCCTTATGACACTAAAGGATGCAAATCAAATATACAATCGGTTGGTTCTGCAATCACATACGCACGCAGATATCTGTTAGGCATGCTTCTTAATGTCGTGAGTGAAGATGATGATACAGATGGAAACCCGCCTATTAAAAAGGCTTTTCCACAACAGATCAATGAAATCAGAAGACTCATCGTACAAACCCAAACAGAAGAAGAAAAAATACTTACTTATGTCAACGTCAAAAAGCTTGACGATATGTCTGAAGGACAAGCACAAACGGTGTTACATCTTTTGAAAGATAAACAAAACAGGCAAAAGGCAGAAACAGATTCTACTATACAAGATGCCGATATAGAAACGCCACACGAACAGGGAACGGCGGTGTGAGATGGAACAAAGAACAGCAGAATGGTTTCAAGCGCGCTTAGGGAAAGTCACTGCTTCAAACGTTTACAACGTACTCAGTAAGACAGCAAAAGGTTTGCCTACAAGCAAATATGAAGA
>NZ_JBHIQH010000082.1:0-10358 GCF_042196485.1 Bartonella sp. AD24XZML
TAAAAGTTGACCATCCAAACTCATCTGATAAAAACCACCATCACCTGCAAAAAAAGCATCACTCCCTCGACACGCTATAGAGGCTGCACTGCGCGCTCCACGCTTGTCTTGTATCTTTTGAAAAGCAAACGGGCTCTTGGAACCTAACGTCAAAGAACCAGCATAAATAGCAGAACGAAGAAAAATAAGGGGATTGGTTGTTTCTGTTGCCCCCTGCACATATTCTCCATCTTGGAAATCCATATAACCACTAACATTATATTGAGTCTCCCATAGAGTTTCATCGCCTTCTCCAGACCAATGAATGCGATTGGGATTATCTGTCAATTGCATCAAACAAACAAAAGGTCCCCAAACTTTGACCAATCCTGCTTTCGGTGGATTGCCTTCTAAATCTTCAAACCGTTCAGAACTAAGAACCTTGAAAACTTGCGGTTTATCATTTTTATTCACCGCAATAACCATGTTTTTAAAAAGAGCAAACGACCATTTATTCTCTTCATGCGCATGATAAGTCACACCACTTTGACTTATGTCCTTCCAACCCTTCGTTTGACTATCATAACTGTAAAGCTTTTGCTTGCCTCCTACGATTATCTTAACACCATTGCCACTTCTAAACGCTATGCACCCCAAGGGCTTTTCTTCCAAAGCATGAGACACAACCATTGCACTAGGCATGGGTATGTAACCGCCATCTGCTGGTAAAACATTCACAAGGCTATCCGTAAAGCTACCGTTGACGACCGAAACATCTGGTCTGTAATCAGCGATTGGAAAATAAACCATCTTAAAAATCCGTTGGTATTATTCTGGTCACGTTATGACGTTGAGATGTCTCTGCACGCAATTCATGCAACTGTTCGTTAAAGTCATTGTACGCTGCCGTTGCACAATCGGAATCTTTCAAGATATTCTTGTAAAGTTCGTATTTTGCACGCGCCTTAATCAAATCAAACGCGTGCACAAACCATGGATGCTCCTCATCAACACTCTCTATCTCTGATAAACGCAATGGAGAGAGAATGAGTTGAATCTGATAGGCTCTATCCGGCGTGGGATAAAGATGTAATTTCCTATCAAAATAACTGTAACAAACCGGCGTTCCTTGCTGCTCTGATGATAACAAAGGCTCTAAAGAAACATGGTCCTTACACTCCAATGCAAACTTATGATGTTGATCAGAACTCAGATAAACGTTTTTGATTTTAACAGCACTTTCGATATGGCTGGTAGTGCTTGCATCATAAACACCTTGTCCCGCCCGTGTCTCAAACACCACATCACGGCTTTCGTTAAAGTAAAAGGTCTCCCGTTCACAAAAACGAATGGCTGCAAAAATGCTTTCTTGGATTTGTTGAACATACTCATCGGCTATGTCATCAATCTCATCTTGAATAACCGACACTAAGTGCGAAAGTGTTCTCTTATGACGATAAACATCTCGCTTTACTGGTATCGGTCCTCCGGTCTTAACCCGAATATAATGACGTGTCATCAAAATACCTCTCAACGATTGGTCACGAATTGCACGACCACAACACACTCACCAGCCGCGGTTGTTTTATCCCGTGTTGCATAAAGCGTAAGCTCTTGATCTTCTGGAACAAACTCTTTTTGGTTGGTTGATGTAAAATCTTGAGTGCTTTGGGTTTTGATATCCTTTTCACTAAACTCATTACCACCATAGGTGCTGCCTATCTTTAATTTCGCATCCGAAAACGCTGTCTTCACAAACGCTTTAATCGAAAGGATCATTGCACCACGCGGTAAAGTCCCGATTTTGCGCGTCAAATGCTTATCTTTATGCGAGATATTCAAGCGAAAAAAACTCACTTGTTGCGTAACCAAATTTCTCCCTTGTAGGGGCTGTGGTAATCCTTCTGCCATGTTTTATTTCCTTTCTTTGAAAATTAAGAAGGCTTTTCGCCTGTGCAAGTTGAAACAACAACGGTTCCGAAATCTTGCGCATGTTGTCCTCTTCCAGGCATTTGGAAACGTGTTTTCTTCATGCCTATGATTGTCTTAGCTGCAACACCATATACTCGTTGATAATCATCAAGCTCTTCAACCAACTTATAGCGCATGTCTTGATTTTCTGCTCCAAAGGCAAGCATCACACTTTGTGCACCCAGTAATACAGCACGTCGGACATTTTCTTCAACACTACCATCGGATTTAACACCATGGGTTACATGTTCGGATTCTCGTAAAATCACACCATTATACATGCCTAAAGAGCCATCAAAAATCGGGTTCTTCGCGCGCGAACCTGAATAAACTGCCTTTTGTATATCAAGCCACTGACCAGTATCGGTATTGGTACGCAATTGCATAACTTGTATGGGATGAAGATACATGACGTAAACATTCGAACCACCAACACGTACTGGTCTGATTTTGGGGTTAGCCAACTTTGCAACTTTAACAGCTTCATCTATGAGCTTCAAACTAAAGCTATGTTTGGCTAACTCTTTAACATCTTCATCCTTAGTTTTACCATCTGGTCGCACAATGCGCTTACTGCTTGGTGTCAATGGTGCATTAAAACCATAATACAATTCATCAAGTTCAACTTCACGTCCTTCAAACTTTATTGTAGGCGCTGTATATCCGCAAACTTGAAGAAAAAACATCAAACTCAAACGGTCTGCAAACCAATCAACCAATGCCTTATGTGCTTCGTCGCGTAAACTAAACAAAATACGTTGTTGATCAATCGTACCTTTATTTTTTGTTGAAACAGCGTTATTAAGTTCATTGATATATAATTTATCATGGAGAAATTGGAGCGCTTCTTCATTGCCTTTAAGCGTTTCACCCTCGCTTACACCACGCCCCATAATCTGTGCTCGTAAGCTAAACGTAACACAATCTCCGCCTTCTTTCCTAAGTTCATTTTTGACTTGAATGATACTATTGGAGCCTTCTCCCATTAACGGTTCAATATCAAGCGCTTTAGACGCTTCATAATTTAATCTCTTTGACCAAGCTTTCACCGCTTGAGCATCATTAATAGGTATACGTGTTATTGCCATTGATTTTACCTTTCTTTGCTATAAAAAAACCGGCTTAAAGCCGGCAAAAACCCGCATTAAAAGCGGATTACGTTATGCACCTAGACTATAATCAGCCATCGCGCCCCATTAACTTATCAAAAATGATTTGATTCTTAGGATTGCTATACCATTCTCCAAATTCTTTATCAGACATATTTCCAATAGATTCTAAAGTCATAGGACCCGTCACGCCCCCTCCTCCAGATGCTGTTAAGGTTCTCGCAGAATTCTGACGGCTTTGAAGTGCTGCAACTTGATTATTCGCTTGCACTGCTTGGTTCTGATAGCCAAGGTTTTGCGCTATTCTATAAATTTCTTCTGCCGGATTGAGATCTCTTTGTGCACAAGTCGCTACAATCGTACGCAATTCATTCCTTATGATCTCAGAAATTGTGTTTGGATCTGCATACTCAGGATAAAGTGACGACCAAGAACTCAATTCCTTCGCACGCTTCTCATAAAGAAAATTTGCCGCGTCACCAAAATCACTGGATTTATTTTGAAACGACTTAACAGAATTGTTGAAAAACTGACCAAGACGTATATCATGCTGCTGCTGTTCCTCAGCTTGTCTTAGCGCTTCTTTCTGTTCCCTAATATACGCATCCTGCTCTCGAATCTTTTTTCCCATCCAACTCATATAGCCAATAATGTCTTGTGTAGGGTCTGGGGGTGCATTTTCACCTTCAACCATTGGCGTCTGGGACTGGGGTTCATAAAGCTTGACAAGCGCTTCACGAGCTTGTTTGGCTTGTTGCTCCATACGCTGCTGTTCTATACTAGGAACAATCTCTGAAGGCTTTTCAACGGGCTGTGCAACCGGCTCTGGAGACGTAATGTCATCATTATCAATCGTTTCACCATCATAAGTGCCGGCATCAAAAGAGCTCTCATCATCAAAGACCGGTGCTCCAACTCTGTAATCTTCATTCATAGCTTCGTTCATTTCTGCATTCATTCTCTAACCTCTCTCAAATGCTTCTTCCTCTGTATGTTGCCGCTCTTTCACGCATGATTTGATTTTGCGCTCGTTCATTAAGAATACGCTCCCGTTCAAGCTCATGCTTCTGTTGCATCAATTCAGCTTCCAATTCTGCTCTCTTTTGACGCATAACCAATTCAATCTGCTTGCCTTGTAAATCCATCTGTTGCATCTGACTTTTAGCCGCAATATCTTGCTGCTTTTCCTGCAACTTCATTTCTTGTTCCGGATTCATTTGCTGTTGTTGGGCTTGTTGTGCCATTTGCTGCTGTTGCATCTTCTCACTCACACGATTAAGCAATGACGCAGGCAATGGAGAATAACGAAGTAGATCAAGCATAATATCCGGCGTAATCGCATTTTGAAGCAATGGGAGCAGCTGTGTGATGATACCAAAGGTGCGCTCTTTCTCATTCGGGCTGGTTGGAGCATCATCGACAACAATGTCATACTCGACACTCGTTACTTCTTCACGCGTCAATGGAATATATTGCGCATTCTCTTCACCAGATATCCGTACCAAACGACCATCGGACAAGTAATTCTGTATCAAGTGCAAAATAATCTTACCCTGCCGCTTGCGGTACAAACGTAAACCATCAAACAGACAAGCAAGCAGATTTAAACTGGATTGGCGTCGTTGTGCCTCCAAAATACCCGCTTGTGTCACTTCCCTTGTACCAATGAATTCGGGTGATAAACCCGTCACCTGATTAATTGCTTCCTTAGCTTCATTAAACAGTTGGAAAAAGCCTTGTGGAAACTGTGCTACAGGCTTTGGTTGTATTTTACCACCTGCCAATGCGTTAGGTTTAACCCATGTAATACTGTCTGATCGGCTTAAACTTTTTGCTGCTTCTCTCTCATCCTTAAATGCACCACTCTCTGCCATTATCCCGCCTTTGGATTGGCTATTAAGGATATACATCACTTGACTAAAGTACTTATTCGCCCACCGTTGTGGGTCTTTTGTAGGACGCACAACCCCATAAAATTGCCGTTCTATCTTGTCAAAATACCCCGTTATACACTCCCAACCCAATTGACCCGCTGGAACCAAAGGTTGATCAGGGGATTCAAGCAATTTCCTCCCTAAAAAAGCACGCCTTACAACCTTTTTATTAAAAGCCGCCCCTTGAATATTAGGCATCATACATTGAAGCTGTTTAAATTCTTCCTCGCTATAATCACGAAATTCTCCAGTGCTTAAATCGGGCGCTTTGTAATATCGCTCGCTTTCAAACCAACGGCATTCAACAAGTGTAACCATCCGACGACCGTTTTCAACATCAATGCCCTTCTCATCATTATAAGCTTCAAGATCATTATGATGAATGCCCTCATAAGCAACCCCATCACGCGCCCAATCCGCACTCAGCTCTGTCCAATGAGATTTTGGAAACATCTGCTTGGCTACTTCCAAGGGCTTGCGGTCTACATACCACATGCGTTGTGCATCGGTTAAATTCGGTTGCACTGCCGCACTATCCCAGACCATTTTCAGTGGGTCTAAACGCGTAATTACCGGTTCACCATCAAGACTGTTTTCATAATCAAGGCGGGTATCAGTCCACCCCATGCCGCAGATAACCGCATCTTGGAAAGCATCACTATCAGCGTATTCTGCATGCGCCATGTCCCGAAACCATTCTGCCGCACCGGTAAGCAATTCACTAGGCAATGCCTTCCCTACTTGACGGGGAATAAACTGCACTTCTCGTTTATTGTTACGCTCTGAACCCACAACGGCATTAACCAATGGTGCAATACGATTAAACGTCATAACGGGGCGGCGTTGCTCTTTTAACGCCGCTAAATCAGCCTCATTCCACTGATCACCATTGTAAAATCGAAAATCCTCTCTTGCATGTTCGCGCCATTTATTCACATGCTCCACATCTTCTTTGTACCAGCTGACAAGCTTGCGAAATAAGCCTTCTGTCGACAAATCTGATGCGTTACTTTCTTTCTCTAAATGCTCTTCATCATACATCATTCTGCCATCCATGACGTGCTTTCATAAGTTTCTCTACCGCTATAAGCTGGTCGCTTTTGTATCGTCGGAGGTTCTTCATAAGCCACGCACATCAATCCAAAGGCATCTGCTCCATGACTGGACCAATCATGCTCTGCTCCCAAGCCAATATTGCGCTTCTCATCCCATTTCTCATGATACCAATTCAGTGCTTTACGACCCGCTACGGTTGTCTCTTCGTTAAACCATACTGAAGGTAAAATACGTCGCACTGCCTCGATACGCATCTTAACCGCCCCTGCTCCCTGATTGGGAACAACCTGTGTTTCAAAGCCCGCATCATTTAAAGCGCTCTCAAAACTCACATTGTGCACACGGTCTCTGGTCGCACCATCATGGGGGAGAACCATCAGTGCCTTCTCATAGCCATTTTGACGCAACCAACCGATATGTTCCGATAATGGCTGCCCTTGTGCTTCATAATAATCAAGCACTCTGATCTCTCTACCAACAAATTGCGCTATCCATATCGCTGTCGCATCTGCCTTAGCACCCGTACCCCCAATATCCCAAAAAGCCCGTATCTGCATTAAAGGATCACGCGCAACACGCCCTATCCGTCCCTCTTGCTCGGCTGCCAACATTTCCCTCTGATAGTAAGCGCCTTGAACCGCTGTAAGATAAGCCCCTTCCCATACATGCTTATAGGTTTCTGGACGGTTTCTCAAATCATCAAGCCGCGCTTCATTCAAGATCTTGGGAAACTTTGGATTATCTGACCAATTGATCTCTACACGCTTGATTGCCGCATTATCTGAAAAGCGAAACCGCCTTTCAACCGGTGCATTCTCTCGCAACGGGTTCCATGTCACCCATAACTCTGCTCTCCACCCCTCACCTTCTTCACGCAACGTTGGAATAAGCGTCTGCCAAGCGGTCTCTGTTACGGGCTCTGCCTCATCAACCCAACAAAGCAAGATACGCCCCATCGATTTAATGCTCGCAATATTACGGTCTAGTCCAGAAAACTGAAAGGCTATACGACCATCATTTGACTTAATAGAAGCCTCTCCAACCTTGTAATAGTCCTTTAAAAAGTCATGGGCTTCAATGGCGCGCTTAATCTCCTCTAATGAACTCTCTGCTAGCGAATTCTGAAACTGACGTGCACAAAGAATGGTCCCTGATATCCCCTGCATACCAAATTGATAGCCTTTTAAAGCAGCCATCAAGGCAAATGATCTTGTCTTTCCAGACCCTCGTCCACCCCAAGCTGCTCGTACCAAAGCGTCTCCTGCAAAAATAGGAATGAGTTTTGGTACAATCTTAATCTGTCTTGTCGTCATTCATTGTTAAAGGAGCAATTTCTACACGCCCTATGATCTTAATCGCGCCCCCATCTTCCCCCGTCACTTGCAAAGGCAAGATCTTCCCAAGCAACGCTAAATAAGCCGCAGGGCATCTTATTGCCTGCTTTTCGAGGTAAGAGATTAGCCCCTCTTTCCCATACTTATTGCCTGCCAATTCAGCAGCTTTAAGAATAGCCTCTTTCAAAAGACGTGTATTCTTATTGGGTACACCTTTGACACGCCCTTGACCTGCCTTTGGGGGTATACGCTTTTTAATGGGTTGTGGAGCCTGTTCTGTATTTTGTGATGTCATAAAATACGCCCTCCAGATAATAAAAAACCCCGCATTTGCGGGGATTTCAAACTGCACTACCTCTCGTCTAGACACAATACGCCTAAGTACAGTAGGATTATTAAATACGATTTGCTACAATTTGTCAACATAAAAATAACACATATTGATAATTTCAAAGGGAATCAGTTAAACAGCACTTATGAATAATTAAGGGTTCAAAATGATGAAATCATTATCCATAACACGCATCATAACATTTATAGCTTTCTTTTCTATATCAGCGCTACCTGCATCAGCGTCATTTGGATTTACACGTACATTTACACGTGTAGATACTATAGAGCAGTACAATAAACTTTACGATAAATATGCAAGTAAAGAATATGAAGACTTTACGCATTTCGACAAGCAACACGAAGCAAATCAATTTGCATACAAAAATGGCTATCAAAATATAACTGCCAAATTTGACACTGTATGGCATCGTCACATACTTATTGTTTTATGTGGACGCTTTGTGAATTTACTAAGGGGTGATTATAATAAGGAGATGTCATGGGCGATGCTACCTAGTGTAATAAATACTTTACGCTATGAACATAATTGGAGTGAAGAAAATTTTATTTGGGCATACAACATGTCTATGAGTAGTACAGATCCAATGTTTTATTACGCAAAAAAATTTCTTAGTTCTCCGAGTGGAAATGGCATTAACCCCGAAACACAAGTTGTTGATTTAGTGTCTAGTATGAGAGTCGATAATGGGAGAGGCATAAAAAAAACAGCTAGGTTTTGTAGAGACTTACGAACGATATACAATATAATGAAACCGTAATAGAGATTGTCATTTAACGATCAAAATGTTTCTGAAGAGCATTAAGAGCAACGCGTAGTGAATTCACAAGGTGTGGTAGCATTTGATCTTCTATCACGAGGTACTGTAGTGCTGCATAAAGATTATACTGTCTATAGAGGCATTGCGCTTCTTTTAGTGCCTCTTGCGTGTTTATAAACTGCTCTGTTGCAAATGCTACCCATTTATCTCTTGCTTTGTCATCAGTAGATGATGGCATTTCGTCATAAATTGCATTAGGCAAGCCCTTTGCACAAAGGTAATTATTTCTTATCTGTAGGTACTGTTGCGCGGCATCATATTGCTCTTGTGTAATCACGCCTTGTAAACAAAGCCGCCCGATATAGGTACCAGAAAGTGGATTTTTTGCCTCCTGTAGCGTTAAACCGAAGCGCTTTGCACGTATCTCTATTGCCAATTTATCAACGGCTTCACGCGGTGCTTTTGCACGTGATATACGTCCGTTTGGTTCTCTTACCTGCCCTGCTATTTTAGGGCGTCCCCTTTTTTTATTTTTTTTCACTTATGTCACCAGATTCCTGTTTAATATTTTGCCAGATTTTCTCTGATCTTGACCATGAAATTCGATTTAAAAAGAACAATAAAACCACTAAAATGCATATTACAGCAGCAACACTTAACTTAAGTTTTAAGTGACTTTGATCCCAAGAAAGTTTTAAGAGCAGAATGAAAAGTGTACTCAATAAAGCACCCATCACTATACTGTAATAACTCATTGATGTAGATGACGTACAACCTCTTAACAGCTCTATATCATTCTCTGTAAGCATATAAACGGGTTCAGATTCTTCTGTACTAACCCTAGGCTTCTTTTTACTATCCATTAAAGCACCTTCTGTTTAAAAAGGAACATCATCATTTAATGCGTTTGTAGACGTATCAAGAGGTCTGTGAAAGCTTCTGTCATAAGGAGATGACTGCTCTTGGTCATCATCATTTTTGCCATCTAAGAGCTTTAAGTCGCCTTTGTACTTAGGCAAAACGATTTCTGTTACAAACCGGTCAACACCGTTTTTATCTTGCCATTTACGCGTTTGAAGCTGTCCCTCGATATAAACTTTGCTGCCTTTATTGAGATACTGGAGTGCTATTTTTGCAAGATGTGGATTAAACACCACAATGGAATGCCATTCGGTTTTGTCTACTTTTTGATTGGTTGCCTTGTCTGTATAGCTCTCAGACGTTGCCATTCGAAAATTGACCACCTCGATGCCAGATGACATTGTTTTGCTTTCTGGATTGGCACCTAAATGACCAATTAAAATCACTTTATTAAGCATGTTTGTAAGTCCCATTAAATGATGTAAAGATCATAACATGTTTTATGTGTTTTTACAATGTTTTCAATAAATAATAACAATATTCTTATGTAAAAGATTAAGCTTTAAAAGCTGTTTTTTTATTGCTTTTTGATACGTTTTGTGCAATAAAGAGATGTTCTTTTATATTTCGATTGGTTACTTTAATCGTTTATTTAGATCGCTAGCTGTTTTGATAATAAAAGCCGTGTCTTAAAAGGACGCGGCTTTTTTGCTATAAAGCAGCCCCCCGCCCCGTTATTTTATTTATGCTGCTTTTTCACTAATCTTTACAACGGTATCGTTTTCATAAATTTCACAATCTTCAGGAATTCCATATGCATAATAAAAGTTTTGTTTGACATATGAATAATCATTTCTTTTTAATCTTGCATTGCCATGTACCAAACCTCTAATGGTGTGATAACCAGTCACTTTTGCATTCCCATAAACAGAACCATAGACCTTAACATACCCACCCACGCTAGCATTGCCATAAACCTTGCCATAAATTTTTGAAGAGCTA
>NZ_JBHIQH010000083.1:0-42643 GCF_042196485.1 Bartonella sp. AD24XZML
CCACCCTTCTTAACACTTTCAAGTCATGCGTGATTCACGAAATGGGTGAATTGCGTCTCAATGTAGGAGAAAAGATATGGCACCTCATAAAGCTATCATAACGCAAGCAGACATTGCACGAGCTTTGAGAGAAGCAAAAAAACAAAAATGCGAACTCATAGAAATCAAACCTACCGGTGAACTGCTTATCTATCTTAAAGCAGATATCCCAATACCAAACTCAACAGCATATCCTGATAAAATATGGAATTTATCTCGTGATGATTATGAATTTGATATCGTCTTATAGGTGATCACCATGCCTAAACCACGTCTCCTCCTCATCTCGTTAAACAAATTACTCAACATGGCAAAATTGTATGGTATGTACGTATTGGTCACGGCAAACGCATTAGAATACGCGGTACCTATGGAACGCAAGAGTTTGTTGATAACTACAAAAGCGCACTTGCCGAGTTACAAGGGCTTATACTTCCTAAATCAAAAACTGGTAAACTTGTTGAAGGGTCATTTGNTGGAGTTGAACGGCGTAAAGAAACACCAGCAATGGCTAGAGAATTTCTGAAAGTACTTAATGGGCTTTTTAATTGGGCGATTGACCAAGGTCTTTTGGAAAACAATCCGACTTTAGGGGTCAAAAAACCTCCTCTAAAAAATAAAGGGGGCTTTCCTGTTTGGACAGAAGAAGATGTTGAGAAATATTATAAAAGATGGTCCCATGGTACCCATGAACGTGTTTGGATTGATGTTCTTCTTTACACGGGGTTGCGCCGTGGTGACGCCGTTCGTATTGGTTGGAAAGATGTTAAAGATAATATCATTCATCTCAAAACAGAAAAAAGTAAATTCCAAACAGATGTTTTTCTCCCTATTTTACCGGAATTAGCCAAAACACTTGAAGCTGGTCCTATTGGTGAGGACACATTCATTTGTAGTAAACACAGGGGGGAAATACCTAAAGAAAGATTCGGAATTACATTTTATAATGCTTGTACCCAAGCAGGTATCAAAAAAACAGCCCATGGCTTAAGAAAATTAGCAGCAACACGCGCAGCTAATTCTGGTGCAACAGTATCACAACTCAAAGCAATTTTTGGCTGGACACATGATGCTATGGCATCTCTCTACACAAAGAGCGCAGATCGCAAAAAACTCGCTCTTGAAGCCATAAAAAAGCTTCAAAAAGATGGGGGATAGAGGAAAAAAAATGTAATAGAATCAGGATTCCTCAATTCCCTTATATTAGACATAACTATTTTATTTTACTTGCTTTTTATTTGCCTAATGAATATACTAGCAACTTCATAACATTGGTAAGATTATCCGGCGGGCTATTATTAAAAGAATCAGAAAGTTTTTTGTAAAATTCTTTCCACAAACATTTATTTTCAATAAAGCCACCTAATTCATCAGCCTTAGCTTTAGCAAAGATATAACCAAAGTCTTCTAAAGCTTTAATGCGATAAAGAGTGAGATTATAAAATACATGCGTTTCATTTATTAAAGCAAATTCTTTTCTTTAAAAAGGTTATAGCCTTCTATCTAACAGCGTTTTTGCTGTAAAATTCAAATTATCGATCTGCTCAACTAAAGAACTTTCATTGTTTAGCTTTTGTGCTTTTTTCAAAGAGATGTGGGCTTTCAAGAATAAGCTTTTCTCGTGCTTTTTGTAACTGTTTAATGACTTCATCAATCTTTGATGGAGAACAAAAAGATTCTTGGCTATTCAACAAATGCAGCCTCTCCTTTCCCTCATACAAACATTGCATCTGAGATTGAAGTATTCTAACTTCTTGAAAAAAAAGACGTCCTGTTTCCTTAAAACCATTATTAAGTGCAAAAAGTTGATCAGAAATGGATAGCAGAATTTGTTTTAAAAAACGCTCATTTTCTTGGCGTTTACGATATTCTAAAATAAGAGCATGGCTTATCTCATCTAACTGTTTTTTTGTAGAATCAATTTGACGCAATAAATTTGGTTTTTCCCCCATATCACCTTTTCTCACCTTCACAAGCATAGCATGAATGTCTAATAACTTAATTGCGGAATGAGATAAATAATCAACAACTGTAGGCGTATTAACATAGCGTTTCCGTGCAATCATCACAAACTCACCTAATGACTGTTTTTTACATTCATCCCGCTATTTATTTTTCATTTTACAAGACCATTCTAAAGAAAGTGCTAAAAAATATTACCTCCAATACATTATTCGATGGAGCCCCTTCTCTCTTTTCACGATCAACGTGGAATCCGTGGAGAGAGAAAACGTACAGGCGTATAAAGGATAAGATGTGTTGTTTTTTCCAACACACTACTACCATCAGCAAGAAGGGCTTGACTAGGTGACAATTCTGTACCTTGCATAATTGTGGAAGCCAAAGAACCTTCTCGAGAAAGAGCCATCAACGTTGGCGAAGATGCAAAGACATTGTGTGCTCCCCCATCCACATGAGAGAAATCAAGAACAGCTATTCCATTTTTACGCAACATTTCAATATCTGAGCCATCGCCCACACGATGATGACCACCCGTAAGACGTCCTGAAACCGCAAGAGCTTTATCCGCTCTGGATACTAAAATAGCGGTTGGCTGCGGGAGTTTTTTTATATCATTAAGTTGGCGCTCAAATACATCAACATCAATATCTGGTGCAGCCATTAATAAACTTGTAATACGACGAATAGGCCTATATTTTCCCTGTAACGCTAACGTTCTAAATGCTTCCATTATAACAAAATTGCCCATAGAATGTGCAATAACCGAAATTTGATCAGCATTGGTTTCACTAATAAGTGTTAAAAGCTCTATCAATCCGTCACGGGCAAAATTAGCACTGTCACGATCATAAATATAAAGAGGAACTGATCCGGCCGAAGGCCAAGAATAATGCACAGCGACAACATTTAAAGAATAATCGTGTGTAAACTGTGCTGTACGAAATGTACCATCTGCAAAATTATTATTATACCCATGGATAAAAAGAAAAATTTCTCTTTTTCCTTTTGGCTTTTTTGCTAAAGCAGCATTTAATCGCTGTTTAAACTGTTCTTTATTATCGTATTTTTGCAATGCTACTGCTGCAAAATACTTATCATGCGTAGGTTTATAGGCATTTATTTCAACAACTCCCTTTACATGTTGCTGAGGAATTCCTACGTCAACACGATTATAATGAACTTTATTTGATCGCTCTGCACCATAAGGTTGAGCGTAATTATTTTGCATCATACGACTCGTTGCAACATACACTGGAACGATGGCTTTTGGAGAAACTGGTTTCCCTTCAACTTCCCTTTCTACGGCAGTCATAGAAGGTGTTGCATGCACCCCATGCCAAAGTACAGCACGTGAATCACTACACGCTGATAATAAAGAAATACAAATAAGAAGTGTTAAATATCTCAGAATCATTATACTTCTCACTGCAACTTCACCCCACCTTATAAAAATATAACATTTCAAATGCATAGATAAAGTAATAAAAAACGAAACATTATTGGCAACACACCAACAAATAACATACAAAAAAGATTTTTCTATAATGCCTATAAATCCCCTCTCTCTAACATAACTTCATCTCATTATGGAGATGACTCACTGCTAATTGGTGCGGTCGAGAAGACTCGAACTTCCACGGGTTACCCCACAGCGACCTCAACGCTGCGCGTCTACCAATTCCGCCACGACCGCACGTGGAAAGAAAAAATCCTGGTTTCTAGCCTTTAACAAATCATAAAGAAAGGTACAAGCCAATTTTCTTTTTCTCATAATTTATTTTATCCGGATGCTTTATAACTTAACAAAGATTACGAGAAATATGGGCTTTACTATGACCTTTGAACCATCATCATAAAATGTGCTTGTGCCGCTTGATCTTTTTCATAATAACCATGAAAGTTTTTTGTAATTGTTGTAGAGCCCTGTTTTTGGATTCCTCTCATAGCCATACACATGTGCTCAGCCTCAATCAATACTGCTACACCATGAGGCTTCAGATACGTTTTTAACGCGTGAGCCACTTGCGCTGTCATAGCTTCTTGAGTTTGTAAACGGCGAGAAAAAATATCTACAACACGTACAATTTTTGAAAGACCAACAATTTTTGCATTAGGAAGATATGCTATATGTGCTTTCCCAATAATTGGGATCATGTGATGCTCACAGTGTGAATAAAAAGGTATATTCTTTACGATTACGGCTTCATTGTATCCTGAAACCTCTTCAAAAACTGTACCTAAGGTTTCTTTAACCGATTGACTATAACCATTAAAAAGCTCGCGATATGCCTTGGCTATACGTTTTGGAGTATCTAAAAGCCCTTCTCTATTTGGATTTTCCCCTATCCATAAGAGTAATGTACGAATCGCTTCTTCCACCTTTTCAATACTCGGACGCTTTTCTTCAGATAAATTTGCGTCTTCTTTAACAACATTACGCATTCAAAAACTCCAAGCTTACTCTATACAAAGCATTTGCTCCATACCTATCTCATTTTGTATAATCTCTATATAAGCGAATTAAAAGTTTAAACAATCACGACTCTCAAAATTTCAGGCAATAGCGCATGATTGATAATATCTATAATGATAAAATACTTAAATATGCTGCACATATAGGCAAAATTGGGCGTCTTAATAATCCTGATGCAACATCAAGAAAACATGCGCACCTTTGTGGTTCGACAATCACTGTAGATTTAAAAGTGGAAAATGGTATTATTACCGGTTTTGCTCACGAAATACATGCATGTGTGCTAGGGCAAGCTTCAGCTTCACTTTTAGCATCTCATATCATCGGACAAACAACTCAAGATCTTAAAATATTGCGTGAAGTTATCTACCAAATGCTAACGCAAAATGGCCCTTCTCCTCAAGCTCCATTTGAGGATTTTTCTTGCTTACAGCCCATTAAAGACTATAAAGTGCGCCATGCAGCAACACTACTACCCTTTGATGCAACGATAGACTGCATTCAAAAAATTGAAGAAAAATAAATGTTCAAATTACAATCTCGACAAAAAAAGTTGACTCGGAATTACACAGGCACTTGGCAAAAAACATCTGGACGATTATTGGGTATTTTCTTAATACGTTTCTATCAAATAACACTTTCAAGCCTTATAGGCAATCAATGTCGCCATGCCCCAACTTGTTCAGAATATACATATGAAGCGATTGCACGCCATGGGCTTTGGGCTGGTGCATGGATGGGACTCTTTCGTATCATACGTTGTGGGCCCTTTGGAACAGATGGCTTTGATCCAGTCCCTCCATCGCTTGGAAATTCTTGCTGTTTTTATAAACCTTGGCGTTACTGGAAAATTTCTGACAAACACAACAAATAATCCTTTTCTTTTTTCACATGTATTGATAAAAAAATTAGTCTATAAGCTTTTTACTCAATTTTCACGAAACCATCCGCAATCGTTAGCGGAATTGGATTAAAAGGGTGTTTTTATGTCTTGCTCTATTTCTCTTTTTTTTCCCGATGGTTCAAAACGTAATTACCCCGCCGAAATGACAGGCTTGGAATTAGCAGAATCTATTTCTAAATCACTTGCAAAAAAAGCAGTCGCCTATAATCTTGATGGTATCACGCGAGACTTATCGGATCCATTGGGACAATCTGGTCAAGTAGAGATTATTACCCGAGAAGATTCACGCGCTCTTGAGCTCATAAGGCATGATTGCGCCCATGTCCTTGCTGAAGCAGTGCAAGAGCTCTTTCCTGAAACGCAAGTAACAATAGGTCCTGTCATTGAGAATGGATTCTATTATGATTTTGCACGCCAACAACCTTTTACATTAGATGATCTCACCGTCATTGAACAGAAAATGCATGAAATTATCCAACGCAATAAACCTTTTAGAAAAGAAATTTGGTCTCGTGAAAAAGCAAGAAAAGTTTTTTCTGAGAAAAAGGAATTTTATAAAGTTGAACTTATTGATAGCATTCCTGAAAATCAAGATTTAAAAATCTATTATCAAGGGGAGTGGTTTGATCTTTGTCGCGGACCGCACATGCAATCTACAGGGCAAATTGGGAATGCTTTCAAATTAATGAAAGTTGCAGGAGCTTATTGGCGTGGCGATGCCAATAATCCAATGCTCACGAGAATTTATGGAACAGCATTTGCAAATGAAAATGACTTAAAAGCCTACCTCCATATGCTAGAAGAAGCTGAAAAACGTGATCATCGCCGCTTGGGACGTGAAATGGACTTATTTCACTTTCAAGAAGAAGGGCCAGGAATGATTTTTTGGCACAAAAAAGGTTGGAAAATGTTCCAAAATTTGATCAGCTATATGCGTAGACGCCTTGATGATCATCAATATGCTGAAGTTAATGCACCACAAGTTCTCGATAGGTCACTCTGGGAAATATCTGGCCATTGGGGTTGGTATAAGGAGAATATGTTCAAAGTAATTTCAGCAGAAGAAGATTCAGATCATGGGAATGTTTATGCCCTTAAACCAATGAATTGCCCTGGTCATGTGCAAATTTTTAAACATGGTTTAAAATCTTATCGTGATTTGCCTATTAGACTTGCTGAATTTGGACTTGTTCATCGTTATGAGCCTTCAGGCTCTTTACATGGTCTTATGCGTGTGCGTGGTTTTACACAAGATGATGCGCATATTTTTTGTACTGATGAACAATTAGCCGATGAATGTCTCAGTATTAATGATCTTATTTTATCAACTTATGCTGATTTTGGTTTTAAAGGAATTAGTCTTAAGCTTTCAACACGTCCAGAAAAACGAGTTGGATCTGATGCATTATGGGATCATGCAGAAAGTATCATGGAATCTGTCCTTAAAACGATTGAAACAAAATTTGCAGGACAAATCAAAACAAGCATCCTTCCAGGTGAAGGAGCATTTTATGGTCCAAAATTTGAATATACATTAAAGGATGCTATCGGTCGTGAATGGCAATGTGGAACAACACAAATAGACTTTAATCTCCCTGAACGTTTTGGTGCATTCTATATTGATAAAGATTCAGAAAAACGTCAACCTGTTATGATCCACCGTGCTATTTTTGGATCAATGGAGCGTTTTCTTGGTATATTAATTGAAAATTTTGCTGGACATATGCCACTTTGGCTTGCTCCTGAACAAATTGTTGTTGCAACAATTACATCCGAAGCAAATGAATATGCCCAAAAAATAACAGCAAAACTTAAAGCTACTGGGCTTTCCGCAACAATAGATCTCCGCAATGAAAAAATTAACTATAAAATACGAGAACATTCTTTACAAAAAGTCCCCGTAATTTTGGTATGTGGCAAACGTGAAGCTGAAACAAACAGCGTAAATATGCGCCGCTTAGGAAGTACAAATCAAACCCTTTTATCTGTAGAAGATGTGATTAAACAACTCTCAAATGAAGCAACACCTCCAGATTTGCAACGTGTAATAAATGCATAATATCACGGAAGATGGTAATACGTTAATTTTTTACTATAAATCTTCAGTTTTTGTACAAAATGAAATAATTTGATATTGTAGTGTGTTTTTGTTTCATGCACAATGACCTATCATCAGAAAGAATAACGTGCTCTCTCTCTACAAGGTGGATTGGTGAAAAAGTTGAATATAAGCTATGAGCTGTTTAAATGCAAAAATCATAGACAATTGAATATTAATAATAACATTAACCTTTTACCTTTATAATGGAAAGATTCTTCTATTATCATGGATAGATCATTACAATAATTATAGCAACATCAAGCAAGGAAACTGAAAACAAGATTATATTTATTAATAAAAAATATGTAAAATTAGCTGAACAATGATATTTCTTATTCGTAAGATAAGCCCTTATAAAAAGGACAAGATATTGATTTATAATGATAATATATCATTATTCATATTAAATAAGGTTTCGAATATCATAGGCTTCTCTTATTTTTAATATGTTTATGTTGAATCTATCAAAATCATTTGCTTGCACGAAACAAGCGGAATGAGTGTGTGGATAAAAATTATTGAGAAAGGACTTTTAAAATGCCTACAATGAACCGCCTAAAGTGCTAAGGATTGTTGCAGTCATTGAGAACAGGCTATAACTATAATGATGATGCCGACTTGATCCTTCATAAATATAAAAATAGCGGTACTCAACGAGTTTACCATTAATCATTCACGAGGCATTATGGTAAAATAAGATTAAGAAGCCTTAAGAAACATCTCTTTAAAACAAGCACATGAATTGGTAAACTAATGGCATTCTACATCCCGCAATCTACACTGATGAGATATTGCCTTAATTTTTATAAAGCCAAATCAAAAAAATGGCAAAACTCAGCGTTTATTCTTTCTCTTCTTCATGTTTTACCAAATGAAAAACTCTTATAAAAACTCGTTAAATATACACATACGATATATGACTACTCGTTGAACGTATAAAATTCTGGGCACATCCATAAAACATCTAAATATCTACGAAACACATATAAAATAAAAAATATTATTATCGTGCTCTATCAAGAACACGCTTACATTCAATGAGTTCAAACAGAATTTCTTGTAACAATGCTTTATCAGTTTTATCTTTGTAAAGATTCACAGAACCGACAGATGTTTCTCCCTCACTCCTCATGAAACTCAAAAGCCCAAAAGAAGATTTCTTAGGCTTATTGCTAGCATTTTCAGAAGTTTGTCCTGCATGTTTCTTCTCTATGACCACATTCATAGCATCAAGATCACCATTACCCAATGCAGTTACAAAAGCAACACCATTTTCTTTCAAAAGGCGTTGAACACCTTTTATCGTATAACCCTGATCATATAGTAACTGCTTAATACCATTGAGCAAATCAACATCGACCGGACGATAATAGCGCCTTCCTCCGCTACGTTTCATTGGTTTAATCTGCCTAAAACGTGTTTCCCAAAATCTTAAGACATGCTGCGGAAGCTCTAATAACTCCGCTACTTCGCTAATTGTGCGAAAAGCATCAGAGCTTTTATCCATTTTGTAACACCTTATTTAAAACAAAATAAATTACTTCACAATGACTCATTCTGTCTCAATTTCTCAACAAGATTAGTCAAAAATAAGACCATCATTGATACCTTACTCACCAGTCTTTTTCTAAAAAATAAAGACCCTTATTTTATCCATTTCTTTAACAAATACCAAACATACCATGGCATTTATTTATGAGATATCATTTTTTCTGTTTTGCACGATGCGAATCTAAAATTCTCTGTTTAAGAACATTGGCAGCCTTAAACGTCACAACACGTCGCGGCGGAATAGGTGCTTCAACACCTGTTTTTGGATTGCGTCCAACACGTTCATTTTTACTGCGAACCTGAAAAGTTGCAAAAGAAGATAATTTAACCGCTTCACCTCTTACAAGTGAGTTGCAAATCTCATCCAAAACCAATTCGACTAAAGCTGCTGATTCAGTATGTGACAAGCCCACTCTTTTACAAACTACGCTCGCTAAATCTGCACGCGTTACTGTCTTACTTGTCATTATAACCACCTATTAAAATATTAAAAATTACAAAATGACTTATACGTTTTCTTGAAATATGGTCAAGTAGCCATAATTTACCAACGAATAAGAATTGCTCCCCATGTAAATCCACCTCCCATGGCTTCTAACATGATAAGATCTCCTTCTTTTATTTTTCCATCGCAAACAGCTGTTGTTAAAGCCAACGGAACTGATGCAGCAGACGTATTACCATGTTGATCAACGGTAATCACAACTTTATCTAGTGAAATTCCCAGCTTTTTAGCAGATGCTTCAATAATGCGCTTATTAGCCTGATGAGGTACAAACCAATCTAGTTGTGAAGAATCCATACCAGCAGCTGCAAAACAATCATCAACCACATCCGTTATCATACCAACAGCATATTTAAAAACTTCTCGTCCTTCCATACGCAAATAGCCTGTCGTTTGTGTTGTTGAAGGTCCACCATCAACATATAGCTTATCTATATAAGCACCATTAGAGCGCAATTTCGCAGACAATATACCACGCTCAAAAGCAATACCCCCCTCAGTTTCTTGTGCTTCCAAAATAACAGCACCAGCACCATCACCAAACAAAACACATGTCGTACGATCCTCCCAATCTAAAATTCGAGAAAATGTATCGGATCCAATAACTAAAATTCTTTTAGCCCCTCCACACCGTAAATAAGAATCTCCTGTTGTTAAAGCAAAAATAAAACCAGAGCAAACAGCTTGAATATCAAAAGCAAATCCATGGCTCATTCCCAAAGCATGCTGAATTTCAACAGCAGAAGCAGGAAAAGTGCGATTCGGGGTGGACGTTGCTAAAATAATACAATCGATGTCTTTTATTGTTAAACCAGCATTTGTAAGTGCTTCTTGCGCAGCCTCAACTCCTAAAGAAACAGTTGTTTCATTTTCACTGGCAATATAACGTTGGCGTATTCCTGTACGCTGAACAATCCATGAATCTGACGTTTCAACAAACTTTGCAATCTCATCATTTGATAAACTTCTTTTCGGCAAAGCACTTCCTACACCACGTATAATTGACCGAATCATTCAGCTCTTACCTTTTCTTCAAATTTTTTATTTCTATTATAAGAGCTTATCATAAGGACTCTCCATTCATCACCGCTTCATCTTCTTGGTCAAAAAGTGTTTCTTTATTTTCATGAAATCGCCGTAAATCAGCCGTTATTTTTTGTAAAAGTCCATTATTAACCATTTTATAACCAACGCGGATAGCAGAAGCAAAGCCATTAGCATTAGCACTGCCATGACTTTTTATAACAACACCATTCAAACCTAAAAGCACTCCTCCATTCACCCTATCAGGATCCATTTTATGTTTCAGTATACGAAAAGCACCCCGTGATAAAAAATAACCAAGAGATGTTAAAAAAGAACTGCGCATTGCAGAGTTTAAAATCTCTCCTATCTGTCGCGCGGTTCCTTCTGCGGTTTTTAAAGCAATATTACCAGAAAACCCCTCTGTCACAACAACATCGACTGTTCCTTTTCCAATGTCATTGCCCTCAACAAATCCTTTATATTCCAATCCTTCTAATTGCACTTCACGCAATATCATTCCTGCTTTTTTTATTTCATAAAGTCCTTTAACCTCTTCCACCCCCACATTTAAAAGCCCAACACTTGGTCTTTCAGTGTGATATAAAGCGCGAAACATACCTGCTCCCATAACCGCCAAATCAACCAACTGACTAGCAGAAGCACCAATTGTTGCTCCAATATCTAAAACAATACTCTCACTGCGCAGTGTTGGCCAGATACCCGCAATACCAGGACGTTCAGCCTCTGCAAGCATTTTCAAACAAAAATAAGACATGGCCATGAGTGCACCCGTATTACCAGCAGAAATGCAAGCATCAGCTTCACCATTTTTTACCGCTTCAATGGCGTACCACATTGATGATTTACCACGTCCATTACGAAGTGCTTGGCTTGGCTTTTCATCCATGCGTGTATAACTTTCTGTAGGGCAAAAGCGCGATACAGAATCCAAACAGGGATATTTTTTTAAAACCGGACGAACAGCCTCCTCTACTCCATAAAATAGAAAATAAATATTTGATAAATATTTTTGTACAATTGCTGCTCCTGCAATAGCTGCTTCTGGACCGTAATCACCGCCCATGACATCCACAGAAATTCTAATCACGCTTGCATATCCCACATCTTTTCATTTACATCTTTAAATACATATTATGATTTTTGGCTCCTGAATACTCACACAGCACATCTTGCGAAAATCGCTTCGCAGAAAATACCGTTTAGCATACAATAGATATTTTTTGTATGTTTTTACAATCACTTCCAATTTTTCAAAACAGAAAATGGAGAGAATTTTCGCTCTGCTTCTTCTAAATTTTCACCCATATTCATCTTTATCCCTTCTTTACGTGGATAATGATTAATAGACAACTCAAAAAACTCTTCCATGATTGCGCCAATATCAATTTTATCATCATAAAATACTTCAGGAGTATCAAGCCCCTCCACATCTAAAAACAATTCCCCTGTATCCTCTGATATTTTGGGCTTCATCAAATTTGAATCTTCAGGAACAAAAACAACCTCAATATTTTCACAAAGGATATTTTCTAATGGTTCTAATGTAACAACACATAACTGTAGTATACGCGCTTGCAACAGACCTTTTATACGCACTCCGCGTTTTTTCCATGGGAAAATATGGAATTTTCCCTCACAAGATTTTACTTCAATTAAATCATGGTTCTGGGCTAAATGTGTACATTCTTTTTTGTTTGCACAAAAATGAACCCTTATACCTTTAGCAGGTAGAGAACGTACAGATATTGGATAAGCTAAAGCAAATGTCATTTGAGGAACATTTTGAACATTCATTGACAACTCCCAAACATAAAAACGCGTAAAGCACTATGTTTTTATTTATCTCAAGTATTTATGCATTTTTTTCTTTTCTAAAGAAATTCTATATGGCATAATTTGCTTTATAACAGGGAAACTCAGTGTAAGCTACGGTAGATTAAGTTAAAATTAGAAAAAACTTGAGGTTGCCTTCTTGTCCTACATCTCAGTATAAAAAGGAGATACTATTGTTTCAAATGCCTCACATAATAGCCTTAATCAAACGTAAATTATTGATTGGTCTATCAATAGCAAGCATAGGAATGCTTTCTGGGTGTAGCCTTCTTGATTCTTCAGGTTCGAGCCAAATTTATAGAGAAGGCTATGTTCTTGATAAAAATGCTCTAAGTTCTATCTCTATTGGCTCCAGTCAAGAGCAAGTTCTTTTAACTTTAGGGACCCCTTCATTAAAAACAAAATATGATAATGAAGTTTTTTATTACATCTCACAGACACGTTATCGTGGGATGCAGTTTATGAAAACAAAGATTATTGATCGCAAAGTTTTAGCCATTTACTTCAATAAAAATAATCAAGTTGCAAAAGTTGCAAATTACGGATTACAAGACGGTCAAGTGTTTGATTTTATTACACAAACAACGCCAACTGTAACGAAAGAACATCCTTTCTTAATTCAAATTATAAAAGGCCCTGCGAATTTGCCACCCCATAACTAAATTATATAGTCTGCATACCGTTTCAATATTATAGGTCTGATAATATCAGATCTATAATAGGGGGATTTGTAACTCTTAGAGGCGAACTTTTTTTGCCATACTGTCAAGAACTGCATTAACAAGTTTTGGCTCATCACCTTCAAAAAACGCCTTTGCTATGTCAACATACTCATTCATGACAACCGCAACGGGAACATCTTTACGGTTGATCAACTCCCATAAACCTGCTCGTAAAATTGCTCGCAATATAGAATCAAGACGTGAAAGAGACCACTCTGCAGAAAGCTGTTGATGAAGCAGCGGATCAAGCTGCTTTTGATCTTTTACAACACCCGTTATAATAGCCAAAAACCATTGAAAATCAGCTTCAAGATATTGGTCTCCATCAATATCTTTTCCCAAACGATAAGCCTCATACTCAGCTGCCGTTTCCATCACCCCCGAACCCACGATATCCATTTGATAGAGTGCTTGAACTGCAGCGAGTCTTGCTGCTCCACGTTTATTGGCTGAACGCGGAAAATGTCTGCTTTTTATATCAGCCATATTTAACGATTATCTCCAAATCTCTTTTTTAGAGCGATCATACATAAAGCAGCTTCAGCCGCAAAACCACCTTTATTTTTGTCATCTAGTTTTGCACGCACCCATGCTTGTTCTTTGTTTTCAACAGTCAAAATACCATTTCCAATAGCCAAGTGCTGATGAACAGTTAAATCCATCAATGCACGACAAGAATCATTAGCAACAATTTCAAAGTGATATGTTTCACCCCGAATAACACAACCAAGAGCAACATAACCATCATACGATATCTTGTTTTGTTCAGCAAAAGCTATTGCACTTGGTATTTCTAATGCTCCAGGAACCGTTACAACATCATAACTTGCTTCAGCTTTTTGCAAAGTATTCACCGCACCTCTCAAAAGCGCATCAGAAATCCCCTCATAAAAACGTGCCTCAACAATCAATACGTGAGGCTTTTTAACTATCTCTTTCATCATAATGGAATTCCACAAAAAACGAATCAAAAAAATCAAAGTTATAAAGCATAAAATTCTGAAAACGATCAATAGAGTGTTGGCTTATTCATCTTCTCTTTTTAAAGTAAAAAGTTTTGCAGCATAACGAGCAAGTTGATCAATTTCCAAATTGACCCGATCTCCAATTTTAGCTTGTCCCCACGTTGTCATTTCAAGTGTATGGCGAATAATAAGAACATCAAAAACACAATCCTCAACACCATTAACAGTCAAAGATGTCCCATTAAGTGCAATAGATCCCTTATTAACAATGAAAGGCATAAATTGTCTTGAAACTTTTAAATAAAAGCGAATTGCATCCCCTTCATTTTTTTGATCAATGATTTCAGCCAAACCATCAATATGACCAGAAACTAAATGTCCTCCCATTTCATCACCCAATCGAAGCGAACGTTCCAAATTAACAAAAGTTCCTTTTATCCATTGTGCAAGATTCGTTAAACGTAATGTTTCTTCCCACGCCTCGACAACAAACCAATTGGAATCTTCTTGCTTTAATCCTCGCTCTACAATTGTCAGACAAATTCCTGAACAAGCAATTGACGCGCCAATTGCTAAGCTTTCTATAGCATAGCGGGTAGAAATCTTTAAACGCATCCCCTGCTTTAAAGGTTGAACATCTTCAACACAACCAATATCCGTTATAATTCCTGTGAACATAATGTCTTACGTCTCCACTTATAAAAACGGTCATTTCCAAACATTCTTGTCTCAATTTCATGAAACTGCGAGAGATAATTTCCAAAATGAGGGGCTTCAATACGATTTTTGCCTAAAACAATGGGGGTATGAAAACATATCAAATGATCAACACAACCAGCATTCAAAAATTTTTCCCCTGTCTTGACGCCTCCTTCCAATAAAACACTATTAATCCCATGTTTATAAAGCATCTGTAAAAGAGCAAAGGGTTCTACACAACCATTGTTCATCTCGACCGAATAAACAGACACACCATATTGCTCCAATGCATTTTTTTTGCTTTTCTTTGAAAGATCCACATCACAAATAACCCATGTAGGAATTTTTATGGCTGTTTGGACAACTTTTGCATCAAGGGGGATAGATAAATCTGCATCCAAAATAATACGAATTGGTGAGCGCATCTCCATCCCTGGCAAGCGGCAATTGAGTTGTGGATCATCTGCTAATATAGTACCAATACCAACGAGGATAGCATTATTTTGAGCACGTAGAATATGCGTATAGGCATGAGAAAGTGTTCCACTAATTTTTACGCTGCCCTTCTCTCTTTTTCCAACACCATTATCGGCAGAAATTGCCATTTTAAAAGTGACCGCACAGCGTTGTATCTTCCTTATGCACCAATGCGTCCATAAGGATTCAAAAGCCTCTTCAGCTAAAATGCCCTCAACCACTTCAATACCCGCCGCTCGCAAAAGAGCAATACCATGACCATCAACACGCTTGTCACAATCAGTCAGCGCAACAACAACTCGAGAAACACCTGAATCAATAAGCGCATTCACACACGGCGAAGTTTTTCCATAATGCGCACAAGGTTCTAAAGTAACATAAGCAGTCGCTCCTTGAGCCAAAGAACCTGCCATGTGTAAAGCTTGCACTTCCGCATGAGGGCTCCCATGAATAGCTGTTACGCCATAGCCAACAATAAACGCCCCCACAGCACCATTATCGTTTCGCACAATTAACGTACCAACGGAAGGATTCTCACCTGTAAGACCGACATGACGTTCTGCTAAACGAATAGCTGCAGCCATAAACCGTTCATCTTGCACTTTTTTATTCATCAAAACGAGATTCTGTATCCGCGATACCCTTTGACAATTCATCTATAACATCGTGAAAATCGCTTGCATTACGAAAATCTCGATACACAGAAGCAAAGCGAATATAAGCAATATCATCAATTCTTTTCAATGCTTCCATCACAAGATACCCAATTTTTTCTGAAGAAATCTCTGGTTCTCCCAAACTTTCAAGCTGGCGTACAATGCCAGAAATTGCTCGTTCAATATGATCAGGATCAATATTGCGCTTACGTACAGCCACATCAACTGATCGCATTAACTTATCACGATCGAAGGGTTCACATCGTCCACTTTTTTTAGCAACCAAGAGCTCACGCAACTGAACACGTTCAAAAGTTGTAAAACGACCACCACAAACGGAACACACACGGCGGCGGCGAATCACTGCCCCCTCTTCTGCTGGACGTGAGTCTTTGACCTGTGTATCCTCATATTGGCAGTAAGGACAGCGCATCCTTTGTATCCTTAACGAGTGGTAAGATAAGAGTAAAGAGGAAATTGATTCGTTATATCTTTTACCTTTTTCTCAACAGCCATTTCAACGGCATGATTATCTTCATCACTTTTTGCACTCCGAAGACCATCAAGAACTTCTGAAATCAGATGACCAACTTGAATAAACTCTTTTTCTAAAAAACCACGCGTCGTGGCAGCAGGTGATCCCAAACGAATTCCTGATGTTATAGATGGCGTTTCAGAATCAAAAGGAATGCCATTTTTGTTGCAGGTAATATGAGCGCGTCCCAAAGCCAATTCAGCACGTTTACCTGTTAGATTTTTGGAACGTAAATCAACTAACAACAAGTGATTATCTGTACCACCAGAAACAATATTAAAACCATTACCCTGTAATGTTTTTGCTAAAGTTTTCGCATTAGCGACAACATTGGCACTATAATTCTTAAAAGAGGGACGCAAAGCCTCCTCAAACGCAACAGCCTTTGCGGCAATCACATGCATTAAAGGACCACCTTGAAGACCCGGAAAAATTGCAGAATTAATTTTTCTGGATAAAGCCTCATCATTTGTCAATATTAAACCACCACGAGGACCTCGAAGCGACTTATGTGTTGTTGTTGTTACAATATGCGCATGTGGAACAGGTGAAGGATGCACGCCACCAGCAACAAGACCAGCAATATGAGACATATCAACGAGTAGATGAGCACCAATCTCATCTGCAATTTCACGGAATCGTTTCCAATCCCATAGCCGTGGATAAGATGAGCCCCCTGCTATAATAAGTTTTGGCTTACGTTCTTTTGCAAGCTGCTCAACCTCATCCATATCAATAATCTGATCTTCTTGACGCACACCATAGGAAACAACATCAAACCATTTTCCTGACATATTAACAGGTGAACCATGCGTAAGGTGACCACCAGCATTTAAATCCAATCCCATAAATGTGTCACCAGGCTGAAGTAAAGCTAAAAAGACAGCTTGATTCATTTGGCTACCAGAATTAGGCTGTACATTCGCAAACGCAGCACCGAAAAGCTGTTTTGCCCTTTCAATAGCTAAATCTTCAACGACATCAACAAATTGACACCCACCATAGTAGCGCTTTCTTGGATAACCTTCTGCATACTTATTGGTTAAAACAGACCCCTGCGCTTCAAGGACCGCTCTTGAAACAATATTCTCTGAAGCAATCAGCTCAATTTCATGTTGTTGACGCTCAAACTCCCCTCTAATTGCGTCAAAAATTGCACCATCAACAGTTTGTAAATTATCATTAAAAAAGCGCTTTTGTGCGTCATTTTCTTGTTGAGTCATAAACACATTCCTAACATAAAAAAATAAATTCAAGGAACGATAACACAGCAAACCATGCAAACCAAACATTTTAAACTACTTACACTCAAAAATAATGAGGCAAATATTTATCTTATTCTTTGTTATAAAAACAGCGAAAAACTTCCCTCTCGAGAATGGTAAAAAATGAAATTACATTTCTTTTTTACACTCTTATTTGTTTACACCTTTTACAAAAAATATCTATAATCTAAAGAAATTCAATAATTTAATGATTAAAAATAATTTATAATGTGAAAAGCTGAATATAATAGGCAAAGTTAATACGAAGGCAAATAAGAATGCTAACCAAAGTTTTTATTGATGGTGAACATGGCACAACCGGACTACAAATACAAAAACGCTTAGAAAGGCGTACAGATTTAAAACTAATCTCTCTTGCTCATAAAGATCGCCATAATGTTCATCTGCGACAAGACTATCTTAATCAAGCCGATATTGCTATTTTGTGTCTTCCAGATGATACTGCACGCGAAACAGTTCATTGGCTTAAAAAAAATAAAAACATTAGGATTATTGATAGCTCGACAGCCCACCGTGTTGCACCAGACTGGGTTTACGGTTTTCCTGAAATGACAGCAGGACAAAGAAAGCGCATCCAAGCAGCACATTATATAACCAATCCCGGATGCTATCCTACCGGTGCCATTAGTTTGATTCGCCCACTCCGTGAAGCAGGACTGCTAGACGCCGATTATCCCATCTCGATTAATGCAATCTCCGGCTATACCGGTGGTGGAAAACAGTTGATTTTACAAATGGAAAATCAATCTCAACAAAATATTCAGGACAATTATTTTATCTATGGTCTTAATCTTGAACACAAACATGTGCCAGAAATTAAAATCTATGGACAAATCAATCAAACCCCAGTTTTTATACCAAGTGTGAGTCGTTTTCCCCAAGGAATGATTGTGAATCTTCCTCTGCATCGCCATTTATTCACAAAATCAGCAAACTGTTCTGATTTGCGCGAAATTCTCGCAAACCATTACGAAGGACAAAATACCATTTTAGTCGCATCACAAGAAGAAACTGTTTCACTTGAAAGACTTAATCCAGAGTGTTTAGCCAATAAAGATGGTATGAAACTGTTCGTATTTGGAAATGATCGTGAAGGTATTTTCAATCTCAGCGCTATATTCGATAATTTAGGAAAAGGCGCATCAGCTGCAGCTATCCAAAACCTCGATTTAATGCTTTCAAGCAACTAAACCTCCCTACTCACAAACTTTTATTCAACAACGGGATAAGCCCCTTTTGTTGCTCGCCAATGCGCAACAACAAAACACAACACGACTAATGCCATACTTTGATGAATGAGCCCCAAACTTATCGGAACCTCATGTAACAGTGTCAAAATACCTAAAAGTGCTTGGATAATAATCATAACACAGATAAGAAATGCACGACGAGAGTGGGTTGAACGGGGAACATTTTTTTGTACATAGAAAGCATGAATAGCCGAGGCAATCAATAAAAAATAAGCAAAAAATCTATGAATAAACTGAACCGTTAAGGGATTTTCGAATAAATTGAGCCAAACAGGACGATGCTGTAACAATCCATCAGGAATAATCTGACCATCCATAAGGGGCCATGTATTATAGACTTTTCCTGCATGAAGCCCTGCAACCAAAGCACCCCAATAAATCTCTATCAAGACGAGAATAACAAGCCAAGCCGCAAAATATTGCACCTTTTGATTTGCTGGCTTTTCTGAGTATTCTTCAAGTCCTCGAGATAAATAAGTAACAAAAACAATAACAAAACATGCCGTTATAAGATGAAATGCCAAACGATATTGGCTCACACTTGTTAAACTACTTTGCCCAATCCCTGAAGCAACCATCCACCAACCAATAAAGCCTTGAAAGGCGATAAGAATAGGTACAACAATAAGCGGGAGTAAGATATTTTTTTCAACACGCTTAGTCGCCCAAAACCAAATGAGCCCCAATAAAGCGACAAGACCAACAAGACGCCCAAGAACACGATGCGCCCATTCCCACCAAAAAATGACCTTAAAAGCACTTAAGGTCATATCAGGATTAAGCAGCTTATATTGTGCTATCTGTTGATATTTTAAAAATTCCTCTTGCCATTGATCCACACCAATCGGTGGAATAACGCCGTGTATTGGCTTCCATTCCGTTATAGATAATCCTGATCCCGTCAAACGAGTAGCGCCACCCACTAAGACAATTGCCAAACACAGCAATAAAATAGAGTAAAGCCACACCTGTATATGTTTTCTATTTTCCTTTTGCACAGGCGTTAAAATGCTATTGTTTAATCTCTTTACTACCATCTCTGATTGCCCCACGCTTCTCTCCAACTAAAATGCATTTTAAAATTTAAACATTAACTTTTTGTCTATTTTAGTATGTACTACAACTTTAGCAAAAAACAAGCGTACCACTATAACATGCGATATATATTTCTTTTTTACTTTACGAAGCTTATGATGTTACAACACGATAAACAGTCTTTGGAAAGCTGTCTACCATCCGCATCATCCATTCTTGTTCATTAAGAACAGTATTACAAATATAATAGTCTGTTAGCTCTGCAAATTGCTCAAACCCATATTTTGGTTCGCTTGCCATCTCTAGGATGATAAAATCATATTCTTTTTTAAATTCTTGTAATATATGAAAAATATCATTTGAAAAATCTTGTGCTGAAATGGCACTTGTTAACCCCTGAGGAAGAATATCAACCCCCGTATCATAATCACGGTAAATAACATCATGCAACTTGGCATTGCCCGTTAAAATATCACTCAGTCCGCGATGTGGGCCAATGACTTTCTCTATTTGTTGACCAGAAATATCGACCAACAAAATTGTTTTGTTCTCTTTTGTGAGATGAAGTGAAAGCTTTGCCGCTGTCCGTGCAGCCTCTGGTCCAATGATTGAAATAATGGTTGAAGCACGCCATTTCAAAACATCAGATAATCCCTCTATCGTAATAAAAGCTTCAAAATTTTTCATTTCTTGAGAGACTAAAATATTCTCATTCTTCTTAAGAGAATTTTCTTTTGATCTCAAATCCTCTTCTGAGATTTGGTCTTTTTTCCTTTTAAAGCACGGATAGAATAACAAGATTCCTAGCAAAAGAGTAAAGAAGCTGGCCAATGCACTCACAAGAATATTTTTTCCATAAAGAGCCATAAAAGAAATTGGTGCTAACGTTATTGGCATAACCACGTGGATATTTGTATTTTGTAAGAGAAGAGGATTATCACTCAATCCCCAATATGAACCAATGACTTTTTCTCTTCGTTGAACAGACTTACTCATCGCTTTATTTTGGACATCGATCGCTGCTTTTATTTTATTTTCAAATTCATTAAATATTTCATTCAAAGATTGGGATTGATCTTTTATAAAAAAACTCACCCTTTTTTGAAGCTGTTTTTCCAATTCCGTTGCAATAACCTCATCTGAATGAACTTGATAAACAATCTGTAAAATTTTATTTTTTAATTGATGAGAAACTGTCTCTAATTCTGCAGTCATCGCTTTAATTTGAGGATGTGTCCACCCTAATTGTGCAGCCATATGTGCTCTTTGCGTTTCCAAGAGATCACGTTTAGATTCCAGAGCAACAATTGCTGAATTGCCTGCAATAAACGATAAAGACAGTAAAGACTGCCCATTTTCACGCATCATGTTAATCGTTGAATTCAAACTTGTTAAATGAATACGCTTTAAAGTTGCTTGCGTTAATTGCATCGAAAGATTATGAAGCTCTGTTTGTTTTACACCACGCTGAATAAAAGAATCAATAGATTTACAAAATTCCTGCACGATATTAAGGATTGCAATATTATCATATTGTTTGTCTTCTAATTTATCATTTAACAAGAATTGTTTCTGTTTTATGATTGCTTGTGAAAATGCGGAAAACAAAGTTTCCAACCCACGTTGAGCTGCTTCAAGTGTCTCGGCTTCAAAAATAAGATCGATAAAATCACCATGACGCGATAAACGGATATTTTCATGATTTTTTTTCTTATAAGAAGCATTTAAAGAAAAATTCGAATCATTGAAGAACATAGGCTGTGAAAACAAAAAAGCGATAACATTGTCTTGCTTTTTAATTGGTAATGGCTTTCCTACAGAATCAGATAATGAAAATGTTAAAGTTGCTTGGTAACCACGGGGCTGAACAAAATAATACAACCAAATCAAAGATACACATAGCATTTGTAATAGCAAAACAATCAAAATGCTTCGCCATACGGTACGTACGAATAGTCTTTTATTACATATAAGACTCATCTTTATTTTAACCAGCAAAATACTTCTTCATATTGTTTTATTAAGAGAAAGTAGTAACTATCCTCTTAACTTGCTGTCATATTATTTTGAGATAATAAAAATATAAAATTTAAGCACAAATGTTCAAAAATAGCTTTAAAGAACTTAATTCATATTTTTTTTGAGGCTCTCTAGTTGTTTTTTTGCTTCAGAAGTAACAACCGCTCTAATGGTAATAGACCCATCATCATGCCCTTCTTGCACTATTTCCGCAGAGTTTTCATAAAACCAATCAATAAGCGACATTTCATGAGGTTGTAAAAGATATTCAATGCTTTGCACCTCTCCAAAAATTCGTTTTTCAATGGCTCTTAATAATTGATCGAGTCCATCCCCCTTAAGTGCTGATACCATGAGAGCAGGATTTAATCGCGTCTTTGCGCTTGTTTGTAAAACATTCAATGCTTGCTCATCTAACATATCAATCTTATTCCAAACTTCTATGATGTGCTCCATATCATCAATATCGATATCAAGACTTGAAAGCACTTCTAAAACATCTTGGGCATGTGCTAGATGATCAAGATCTGACATATCTCTTACATGAAGAATGAGATCCGCTTCAACCACTTCTTCAAGGGTTGCTCTAAAAGCTGCAATCAAATTCGTTGGCAAGTTAGAAATAAACCCTACAGTATCAGACAAAAGAACAGTTTTTCCATGGGGAAGAACAACTTTGCGCAAAGTCGGATCAAGCGTTGCAAATAACATATTCTTTGCTAAAACATCTGCACCGCTTAAACGGTTAAAGAGAGTTGACTTTCCTGTATTCGTATATCCTACCAGTGCTACAACAGGATAAGATGTTTTTTTCCTTTTTGCTCTATGAAGTGCACGTGTTTTAATAACCGTTTGCAATTCGCGGCGAATACGAATAATTTTTTCTTGTAAAAGACGCCTATCTGCTTCAATTTGCGTCTCACCAGGTCCACCTAGGAAGCCACGCCCCCCCCGTTGCCTTTCCAAGTGCGTCCAACTCCGCACAAGCCTCCCTTTTTGATAGGACAAACGCGCTAACTCTACTTGCAAAACTCCTTCTTTTGTTCGTGCACGGTCCCCAAAAATTTCAAGAATCAAAGCCGTTCTATCGATAACTTTGCAATTCCACAATTTTTCTAAATTACGCTGCTGTACTGGCGTTAAAAAGTGATCTACAATCGCAAGCTCAATAGAATATTCATCTATATAACAGGTTAACGCATCTACTTTACCTTTTCCAAAGAGAGTCGCAGAGCGAGGCGTTGCAATATTAATCGTTTCATAATTAACAACTTCTAACCTTATAGCACGTGCTAACCCCAATGATTCTTTAACACGAGAAGATATAGAACACTCTCTCAAAGAACTTTCACTTCTATTTTCTTGAAAAATCGGTATCAAAACAAGTGCGCGCACCTGTCCTGTATTCTGCGAAAATACCCCTCCTAATCTCTCATTTTCATTTATCATAGCAATCTAAGTACTTTTAAATGGGATAAGAGGTCTATCTTAAAATGATATGTTTACTCAGGACTTTCACCCTCAAACATCTGTACAGGCTGTCCAGGCATAATCGTAGAAATAGCATGCTTATAAACCAATTGCGCGTGTCCATCTCGACGCAAAAGAACACAAAAATTATCAAATGAAGTTACAATACCCGTGAGTTTAACGCCATTGACAAGAAAAATTGTAAGGGAAATTTTTTGCTTACGCACCGTATTTAAAAACACATCTTGCAGGTGTTGTGATCGCTCTGCCATTATTCTTACACCTTTATCTAGATTGCATAAAATATTCGTGCATGCATATCGACTGAAAAATATCCAATTGTCAACGTAGAAGCTTAAAAATTCAGCAACAAACAACTGAAATTAGAGAAAAAACGGCTCTTTAACACAATAATAAAGTACAACTTACGAAAAGCTATATTAAATTAAAAATTTTTCCACGTTTACTTTTTATGAGCTTACAATTCAAAGGCATACTTTTATACATCCTAAGCTATTACAGACTATATGTGATGATGAATCTGCTTCGTTTAGAATCAATAAAAGTAAGCGGACAACAATATTTATTAACGATTATCGATATTAAAGAGAGGCATTTGCACCTTACTGTATATATAACCGCTATTAAAGTCCTTATTTCAAAGACTGCCGGCTTATAAAGCTTTCTATAAACACAAGTTGTAAACAGTATTTTTGTTTTAGTTAGATTTAAATAATAAATTGTTTTTACTATATTTTATAACATATTTAAACAGGGTACAAGAAATCGCGTTAACTTTATCTTGATAAGTTTTTAAAATTTTTCCCTAAGCATATTCCTTTCTAAATAATTAACAGCTAGTATGTAGAAATTATGTGGAAGAGGACGTATCCCTTTTCCGGCTGTAAGAGTACGAGGCGAGTATGGCACGCAGAACAAAATTGCAAACATTTGAAGTTGAAGTTGAAGAAGCCCTCACAAAAGCTATGAACTTTGATTTCGATGACACAGGATTTGAAACGATATCATCCAATAATTCTGAAAATGTTGTTAATGTCGATGATCTGATTCAAAAAATTGCAATGGCAGAAGAAGAATTTTTTGCTGAAAACGGTACGTCAACTTTTGTTTCTAATATTCATGATGAAGCTGTTATTGATAAATCCGTTGTTGAACAGCTTTTTGCTCCAAAACCTTCACCTGATATTTCAGGTGGAACTGTTCATAATACATTATTGCCTACAAAACTTCTTCCCGCAAATGATGATATAACAACCCCTGTAAATTTTGGACCATTCAAGCAGCGTTCTTCCTCGCGAGTCTACTGGTATACAACAGCGCTTAGTGCTTTATGGGCAACGGGAGGAGCTTTTATTGCGCATAAGCTCGCACCTACCGGACTCAGCTCCTTATCCAATATCAGCACTTTTGTTACATCCCCAACAGGACTTGCTGTAGCAGCCGGAACAGCAATTCCTATCCTTATATCTTGGGGCGTTGCTCAATTAACAAAACGTTCAAACGACTTACATAATATTGCACTTCTTATGACCAATGCTGCACAGCGCCTTAGTGAACCACAACATCTATCTGAAAAACAAGCTATTGCTATAGGGCAAACCATTCGTGAAGAAGTAGCGGCAATGAACGAAGGTATTGAACGTACCCTCGGACGTGCTGTTGAACTTGAAGCAATCATACAAGGTGAAGTTCACAATCTAGAACAAGCCTATGCTGAGAATGAATCACGCATTCACACATTAATCAAAGAATTGAGTAATGAACGCATAGCCATTTTGAATCATGCAGATCGCGTACAATCAACAATTAAAGGAACCCAAGAACAACTGAATGATGAATTTGGTTTGGTTACCTCTAACATTGTAACTAATGTTGAAAAGCTTGCACAAACCCTTTCTCAAACTTTACAAAAACAAGGCGAAGACCTCGTTGAAAAACTTTCCTATGCTGGTGATGGCGTAACAAATCAGCTTGTTGAAAAATTTAACAAAACAACAACACAAATTCAGCAGAAAAACACGGAATTTTTTCATGAATTAGGAAAAAACTTCGATGGCTTTGCAAAACGACTTGATCATAATGAAAAACAAATAGAAAAAACTTTTAATGAAACAGCTGAAAAAGCAGAAGTACATGTTGCTAAAATTGCAACACATATACAAGCAGTAACAGATCAAACTTTGCACGCTGTCGATGAAAAGTTTAAAGCCTTGGATAAAGCTCTTATTGATCGTAATAATCAATCTCTACAGAATTTTGATGAGAAGATCTTAAAGCTCGACGACCAAGCACATAAACTCTCTTCTAAATTTGATAACGTAACCTCGCAAGCAATTGGAGCCTTTGAACAACGTTTAGCAACGGTTGATCTTTCTCTTAAAAAACATAGTGATTCCATCATTGATTCCTTTATAGAACGTAGTCAGGCTTTAGAGGATAATGCTGAAAAACTTGGTAACTTCTTGGAAGCTCATGTCTTGAAAATAAATGAGAACCTCCAAGAAAAAACAGCAGACATTACCCATGCATTTACAAATGGACGTGAAGCTATTCTTTCTGCAATTGATAAAAGTAAAGAAAGTCTGAGAGAAGAAATTCAATATGTCGACAATGCCATTGTTGATATCATACAAGAACGTTCACAAGATTTTAAAGTACAACTTTCTGATCAACGAGCTCTTATGGCAGACATGCTCGATAACGAGAAGAATAAAATTGCGGACACATTAAGAAATCAAATTGATGTTTTATCCCAAAATACTTCTCATATTGAAAAAGTTTTGGCTAACAATGTTCAAGTCGTTGATAAACAAGCTGAAAATCATATTACAAACATCATTCAATGCACTGAAAAGTTACAAGATGTCATTGTACAAAGTTGTAATACAACCCAAGATGCTTTAGAAGCACAAGCGAGAAATATTGATATCCGTGCCGATGCTCTGCGCGATTCTTTAGCGATTAATAGTTTTTCTCTCAATGAAGTTCTTGCCGATCAAGCACGTACACTTGAACAACGCATGGAAACAATCCATAACCTCATTGCAAAAAGTGATATACGTGTCGATGTTGCATTGAAACAACAAATAGATTTAGTTGAGAGTGCAATTGTCGCCAATAATAAAAACATTACTGAAACGGTTCAAGATCATATCAAAAACCTTGAAAGCCATGCCGAAATTTTAAAGAATACTCTCTCTCAATCGAGTGGTGTTTTCTTTGAAACCCTTGAAACACGTATGGAATCATTCGATACAGATCTAGAAGATCGTGCACACAAAATTTTTGAACGGACAACAACGCTAGAGGAAACATTATCTGAAAAATTTAGCCAAATCTGTGAGGCCATTGATATGCAAACATCTGTTATTGAGGAACGTTCTGACACATTAAAAACGTCTCTCATGATTAATAATGAGCAAAGTCAGATAATTCAACAAGCGCTGGAAAGCAGTGTTGACAATATGCGTGTAAGCTTAGAAGACTCTGTTAATACAGTGACAGATAACCTGCATAATAAGATTATAAAAGCTTCTGATATTCTTTCTTCTACGAGTGAACAAATTCTTTCATCTGTTACAAATGTTACTGCACAAGCAGAAAATATTCTCTCAGAATCAGGCAATCGCATTGTATCAAATGTCAAAAAAACTGTTTATGATACCAGTGAAAAAGTTCTGTCCGTTCTGTCTGAACAAACAGCGCATACTGTCGAAGCTTTCGCAACAGCCAGTCATAATGCACAAGCATTATTGAATGAAACTATTCACACATCAACAACAGTAATAGAACAAGTTCTTAATGAACGCTGTGATGTTCTTCATCACTCTATGCAAAATCTTAAAAATAATTTAGGATATCAACTCTCTGATGTAACGAGCCGTCTGGAAGATGCTGGAAATCAAACAACAACACAAATTTCAGAACATGTTGGAAAAATAACAGAGCTTACAAATCACTTAAATCAAGCAGCGCAAAATACAACAGAATCAATTGATTCTTTAACACAGCATATCGGTGAACAACTCTCTCTTTCCACACAAGATGCTGAACAAAGAATTTATGCACATAATGAATCTTTAGTGAATAGCTTAACCAAAGCTAACTCTGAAACACTTCAAACAATAACGATTATGAAGGAAGAGCTTGTTAATAATGTCTCATCCATCTTAACACAGTTGAATCAATCAATTTACAATTTTCAGGAAAATAGTAATGTTTTATTATCGGCTGTTCAAAATATTGATGGGCAGTTTAATGAGAGTACAAATAATTTTTTCCGCAACACGAACCAAGTAGCAGAGCGTTTGTCAGCCTCAAATCAAGCGCTCAATACTAATGTTGAAATTCTGCAAGGACTTTCAAAGAGTACCTTTGAACAAATTAATCATATAACGAGCAGTTTTGGTGAACATGCAAAGACACTTTCCCAAACTATTCATGTTCTTGAACAGTCTGAAAATTCACTTAGTGCAACACTTGAAGAAAAACATAATACGCTTTCTGTATTAAGCGATGCTCTTGTTTCAAAGTCTCATGAAATTAATCAAATGATTGGGCATTATGAAAAAATCTTCAACTCAGCACTTGAACGCTCTGATAAGAATGCGCGTAACTCCACAAATTCATTCCAACAATCACTTAATAAGCTTGTTAGTGAAGCATCAACGCGTTTTTCAGAAGCAGCAGAAGATATACGTCGCTCCGCTGATGAAGTTCGTTTAGAGCTTTCAAAGATTAATAATGATATCAATGAAAATGTAAAAAAACTTCCAGAAAAAACAAAAGAAACAACGCAAACAATTCGCACAGCTTTGAATGAACAGATTACAGCGTTACAAGATTTAGTCAGTGTTATACAAAATGATCAAAAGAGCGCACAAAAACAGCTAATATCAGCATTTCCTACATCATCAATGTTTAATCAAAAAAGTGACAGTTCCACTGAGTCTGTTAAAAAGATTGTGCCACCTAAGCCTATTTTGCAACAAGATCAAAGCAAAAAAAGACCAAATAAATGGGTATCAAATCTCTTAGAAAGAGCTTCACGTGAAGAAACATTTTATGATGCTCCCCCTAGTGATGATGTTTTAACATCAGTGCAAACAAAACCATCTCCTGCAAACTGTTCTCTTAATTCATTAGCTTCTGGTATAGTGCAAGCTATTAATCACAATGCCATTGTTGAGCTATGGGATCATTATCAACGTGGACAAAAAAACATCGTAACAGAACGCCTTTATACCTTAAATGGACAAAAAATATTTGAAATGATTAAGAAAAAATATATGAGCGATTTTGGGTTTAAACGTTCAGTGAATCAATATGTTACAGATTTCGAAAAGCTCTTACGTGATATATCGCGCAGTTCTGGCTCTTCCAACTTAGTTCGCAAGTACTTGATATCAGATACCGGAAAAGTTTATACTATGCTTGCTCATGCAAGTGGTCGAATCCAATAACAAATAAGAAAGTGGAAAAAGATATTTTTTCCACTTTCTCTCTCCAGTTGTTTTAATGGCTCATCATAGAATGCTTTTTTTTCAACTGTAGCTTTGTACTTCAAAGGTTGGGATAATTGGCATGCGGTTTTCTTTGACATCCTAAGCAATAACCCTAAAGAAGCGTAATGACTTATCGAACACCGTATCATTCTAAGAATGATAAAGCATGTTTTCTATTTCCTTATCTTTTTCTTAACTCCTTTATTTTTCATAGTTTTATAAAGGTACAAAATCGGTAATAATTATTTTTATTAATTGTGAAAAAATTCATGCTTTTGTATTAAAATAGCTCATAGAAACACTTCTATTTATTTTTTTTATCCACATATTACTCTCGTTGAATTATCTAAGTAAATATTTTTTATTATATTAGGTGAATTTGAGCTAAAAGAATCTTATTGTATTCAAATTTCTCATTCAACATACGAGATGATTCATTATAAATTATAAAGTTTGCATTATTAAGAGTTCAATTGAATAATAAACAAAACAACTCCCATTTTTAAAGTTCCAATTTCCTTTAAATAGCTGCAAAAATAATTTATAAATTGCAAATTGTTATTTAAAATTTCTTCTACCTCCCTATAGAAATTTAAATAAAGAAGATGAAGTTAATAGAAAGCACTCTTCTTTTCTTTCCTTAAGTTGTAAGCATTGCAAAAAAAATAATGGCTTGGTAATGTAATTATTAGTAATATTTTATTCGTTTGTAGACTAATCAATTTTTACGGGTTTTATTAAGGAAAGAAAAAACTGATCGTGCTGCTATCAATGAAATTATTCATGCACACAAACAAAAAGAATTATCAAACTGGTTTTACGATCCAGAAGAGTTTTCTCATACTCATACATTTTGATATTCAGAGAAATGAGGATTTATTAGTGGACAAAACCTTATCGTAGATGGAACATCTCATATACACATACGCTAACTTGGATATCATAAAAATGTCTAGAGAACAAAATAGTGATTTCAGTTCACCAAAAGCTGAACTTGACAGTGCCGCACTTTTTTATCACCAACACCCAAAACCTGGAAAATTGGAAATACAAGCAACAAAACCTCTTGATAATCAACGTGATTTAGCTCTTGCTTATTCTCCAGGCGTTGCTGCACCATGTCTTGCGATTCATGAAGATCCCAATCTCGCTGCTCAATATACCTCCCGTGCTAATTTAGTCGCTGTTATATCCAATGGAACTGCTGTTCTTGGTTTAGGGAACATTGGTCCACTCGCTTCCAAACCAGTTATGGAAGGCAAGGCCGTTTTATTTAAAAAATTTGCGAATATTGATGTTTTTGATATTGAAATTGATGCATCCGATATAGAACAAATGGTACAAACAATATCGACCTTAGAACCTACATTTGGTGGTATTAATCTTGAAGACATTAAGGCTCCTGAATGTTTTGACATCGAAGAAAAACTTCGTGCTAAAATGAAAATTCCAGTTTTTCATGATGACCAACATGGAACTGCCATTATCGTTTCTGCGGCTGTATTAAATGCCTTAAATCTTTCAGGAAAAAAAATTGAAAATGCAAAAATAGTTACCTCAGGTGCAGGTGCTGCTGCCCTCGCTTGCCTTAATCTTTTGGTTCGTCTTGGGGCAAAAGTTGAAAATATTTGGCTTAGTGACTTAGAGGGAGTTGTTTATGAAGGTCGCAAGACCCTTATGGATCGTTGGAAAATCAATTACGCACAAAAAACGGACGCACGAACTTTATCTGATATTATTGATGATGCGGATATTTTTCTAGGCCTATCTGCGGGTGGTGTTTTAAAGCCTGAATATCTTAAAAGAATGGCTCAAAATCCACTCATTTTAGCACTGGCTAATCCAGTACCAGAAATTATGCCTGAAGAAGCACGCTCTATACGACCAGATGCAATGATCTGCACAGGACGCTCTGATTATCCCAATCAAGTTAATAATGTCCTTTGTTTTCCCTATATCTTCCGTGGTGCATTAGACGTAGGTGCTAGTGCAATTAATGAAGAAATGAAAATGGCCGCTGTTCATGCGATTGCTGCCCTTGCACGTGAAGAAACTTCAGATGTTGTAGCACGTGCATACTCGAAAGAACCACCCAATTTTGGACCAGACTATCTGATCCCCTCTCCTTTTGATCCGCGTTTAATACTGCGTATTGCTCCCGCTGTTGCTAAAGCAGCAATGACAACTGGTGTCGCCATTCGTCCCATTGAAGATATGGAGGCCTACTATGATATCCTCAATCGATTTGTCTTTCTTTCTGGTTTAACAATGAAACCTGTTTTTGCTGCAGCAAAAACAGCAAAACGTAAACGCGTCATCTATGCCAATGGTGAAGATGAACGCGTCCTTCGTGCAGCACAAGTTGTCATTGAAGAACAAACAGCAACGCCCCTCCTTATCGGCCGTCCACATGTCGTAGAAGCAAGATTAAAACGCTTTGGTTTAAGAATTCGTCCTGGTATAGATTTTGAATTAACAAACCCTGAAGATGATCCACGTTTTCGTGATTATGTTAATTTATTTTTTCATTATACAGGGAGGCGTGGTGTTACGCCTGAAATGGCAAAAACAGTAGTGAGAACATCAACAACGGCTATTGCTGCCCTTGCCGTTATGCGTGAAGAAGCAGATGCAATGATTTGCGGCTTAGAAGGACGCTTTGAACGTCAACTTGAATTGATTGAACAAATTATCGGTCTTGATCCTCATGTTCACCGTTTTTCTGCTATGAGTTTGCTTATCTCTCAACAACGTACTCTTTTCCTCACAGATACTTACGTCAATGAAAATCCTTCTGCAGAAGAAATCGCTGAAATGACTGTGTTGGCAGCTCAAGAAGTTGAAGCATTTGGAATAACACCAAAAGCAGCCTTATTATCACACTCAAACTTTGGTTCTAAAAACACAGAAAGTGCGCGTAAAATGCGACGTGCAACAGAAATTCTTGCCAAATTACACCCTGATTTAGAAGCAGATGGTGAAATGCATGCTGATGCTGCCCTTTCCAAAGTTTTTCGTGATCGTGTTTTTCCTAATTCTCGTCTTAAAAGTGAAGCTAATTTGCTTGTCTTTCCAACACTTGATTCAGCCAATATCACGCTCAACACTGTTAAAAGCCTCACAAATGCACTCCATGTTGGTCCTATTCTAATCGGGGCAGCACGTCCCGCCCATATCTTAACGCCTTCAGTAACTTCCCGGGGAGTTGTTAATATAACAGCCCTTGCTGTCCTTGCTGCCAATAGAAAAAATAGTCTTGTAAAATAAATGCGCAATAAAATTTCAAAGTTTTTTAAATATTGAGATATAGTATTTCATGTACTGTAAACCTCTTTTCTCTATAGATAAAGACAGCTATATTCTGGATTAAGTCTTTTTTTTAAAGAGAAAAAAGGCTAGAAGAACAATATTAAATGTATTTTGAATTTACTAACTCTATAATAAGGAATCCGTACATTGCCTTCCACGTTTGATAAAGTTGCTGATATCATTGCAGAAATCAGTGAAATTGATCGCAATACAATTACACCTGAGAGTCATACAATTGACGATTTAGGAATCGACAGTCTTGATTTTCTTGATATTGTTTTCGCTATTGATAAAGCTTTCGGAATAAAAGTCCCTCTAGAACAATGGACACAAGAAGTCAACGAAGGTACCGTTGCAACAGAAGAATACTTTGTTCTTAAAAACCTTTGTGCAAAAATTGATGATCTCGTTGCCTTAAAACAGGCGGAGTAGTTTTTTCGCCATGCATGATCAATCTGTATTCATTACTGGTATAGGTCTCATAAGCTCTCTGGGGGCAGGAACTGATCAACATTGGAATCTCTTAAATGATCCAATCCGTACACCAAACCTAGATTATATAACTTTTTCACCTTACACGGTTCATAAATTGCCCGAAATTGATTGGAGTTTACAAATTCCTAAAAAAAGTGATCAACGGCAAATGGGAACATGGCAGCGTCTTGGTACCTATGCAGCTGGTCTTGCTCTTGATGATGCCGGCATAAAAAATAATGAACAACTCACTTCAACAATGGATATGATCGTAGCGGCAAGTGGGGGAGAACGTGATATTACTGTTGATACACAGATTCTTTCTAAAGCGCGCGCAGTTGCCGATCATGCTTCTATGTTAAATGTTGCTCTTTCAACTGAACTTCGTCCAACATTATTTTTGGCACAACTTTCAAACCTTTTGGCAGGAAACATTTCAATTGTTCATAAAGTCACTGGATCATCTCGTACATTTATGGGAGAAGAAGGCAGTGGTCTTTCTGCACTTCAAATTGCTGTAGCTCGTATTAAATCAGGTCAAAGTACCCATGCTCTTGTAGGAAGTTCCTATAATGCACAAAGTTATGATATGTTGTTGGCGCATGAGCTTGGTGGTCTTTTAACCCATAATGGATGGAGCCCAGTGTGGAATCGTGAAATTCACCCCGGCGGCGGTATTATAACCGGTTCTGGTGGTATCTTTCTAGTTCTTGAAAGTGGAGAGCATGCGAAAAAACGTAACGCGCGTGCTTATGCTGAAATTAGTCAAATTGTTACAGACCAAACAGATAGAACCAAAACTTCACTGAGAGAGTCAATTGCAACAATGTTGAAAACTGTGGGCGCTAAATCTGCCTTAGTCATTTCAGCAGCCTCAGGTGCTCACGAAGCAACAAAAGCAGAACAATATGCTCTTGACGATGCTGATCTATCTTATCGCGGTATTACAACATTATTTGGTTATATGCGGGAAGCACAATTTCCTCTAGCGCTTGCTCTGGCAGCACTTGCAATTGAAAAAAAACACTGTTTTCCAGCATTAAGTCCTCATGAAAAACCTTTTCCTAAAGAAGTGCGTGAAATATTTATTACAACTATTGGTATAAAAAGAGCTGAAGGTATCGTGCGTCTTACAGCTGTTTAAAGGGGAATTTCTATCGTGAAATATCATGATCATTTTGGACGTCCACTTGTAGCAATAACTGGTGTAGGCGTTGTCACATCACTAGGACGAGGAAAACATGAAAATTGGCAAAAATTAACAAGCGGTGTAAGCGGAATCCACAAAATAACACGTTTTCCCATTGAGGGATTAAACACATATATTGCTGGAACGATTGATTTCCTCAAAGAAAGTACGTTTGGTGCTTCAGCTCTCTCTGAGAAGCTTGCACATCTTTCTGCTGAAGAAGCTTTAGAACAAGCTACTATTGATAAAAAAAATTTTAATGGACCACTCTTTCTAGCTGCTCCTCCTGTTGAACTTGAATGGAAAGCACGTTTTAGTCTTGATCAAGAGGAAGAATTCAATAATGAGCCTTCTTATGCACATCTTCTTAAAGTCTGTAAAGATAAACTCCATGAGACGCTTTTTGAATCCACACAATTTGGTGCAATTGCAGAAAAACTTCAAAAAACATTTGGCACAAAAGGACTTCCTGTTACACTTTCCACTGCCTGTGCATCTGGTGCAACAGCAATTCAATTAGGTGTTGAGTCTATTAGACGGAGAGAGACAAATAGAGCTCTCATAATTGCGACAGATGGATCAGTTTCAGCAGAATCTCTTATTCGTTTTTCGCTACTATCTGCTCTTTCAACTCAGAATGAGCCTCCAGAAAAAGCAGCAAAACCCTTTAGCCGTGATCGAGATGGTTTTGTTATGGCAGAAGGCTCAGGCGCTCTTGTTCTTGAATCTCTTCAAAGCGCATTAAACCGTAATGCTACAGTTTTAGGAATTTTAGCTGGCTGTGGAGAAACCGCCGATGACTTTCACCGTACACGTTCAAAACCCGATGCATCACCAGCAATTGAATCCGTTCGCAAAGCTTTAGACGATGCAAAAATAACCATCAATGAAATTGACTATATTAATGCCCACGGAACTTCAACACCTGAAAATGAGAAAATGGAATATCTTGCATTATCAACAGTATTCGGTGATCTTTTAGAGCATATTCCTGTCTCTTCTAATAAATCAATGATTGGGCATACATTAACTGCAGCTGGTGCAATAGAAGCGGTTTTTTCGCTTTTAACCATTCAATCGGGAATACTTCCACCGACAATAAATTATGATAATCCTGACCCTACTATCCCTTTAGATGTTGTTCCTCATCATAGCCGTAAGTCCTGTGTCAATGCGGTTTTGTCAAACTCATTTGGATTTGGTGGTCAAAATATGAGTCTTGTTATCACTGCATATAAAGGATAATCCTTTAATAATAAAATTTTATAACGCTAACCAATAATATATTTAAGGGGGATGATAATGCGTGCACTGCAACTCTTCGATGATCGTCGGCTTGAAATCAGCAATATTTCCCCGCCATTTTCACCTAGTATAGGTGAAGTAACTGTGCGGATAAAAGCCGTTGCTCTTAATCATATTGATGTATGGGGATGGCGTGGCATGGCTTTTGCGAAAAGAAAAATGCCACTCATCATTGGTGCAGAAGCCTCTGGTGAGGTTATACAAATAGGAGATGGCGTTGAACATCTCCAACTTGGACAGATTGTCTCAATTTATGGTGCACAAACCTGCGGAGTATGCCAAGCTTGTCATGAAGGGCGGGATAATCTTTGCAGTAATGTAAAGGGAGTCTATGGTTTTCACCTTGATGGATTTGCGTGTGAGCTTGTCAATTTGCCAGCACGTTTATTAGTTCCATCACCTCCCCAATGTGATGAATTGCAAGCAGCAGTTGCTCCAATTACTTTTGGTACCGTAGAACATATGCTTTTCGATAACGCAAAACTACAAGCAGGAGAAACAATCCTGGTACAGGCTGGTGGCTCAGGTATTGGTTCTGCAGCCATTCAACTTGCAAAACACATGGGCTGTACAGTTATCACAACTGTAGGTTCAGATGAAAAAATTGCAAAAGCGCACTCTCTTGGGGCAGATCATGTGATTAATTATCGTAAAGATCGTTTTGAAGGTGTAGTGCGTAAATTAACCCAAAAAAAAGGTGTTGACGTTGTTTTTGAGCATGTTGGTGTCGATACATGGAACGGTTCTCTGTTATGTATGAAAAAAGGAGCACGTTTAGTGACTTGCGGTTCTACCTCTGGTGTTTCAGTACCAATAAATCTCATGCAATTATTCCAGCAACAGCTTAAGATATTCGGTTCATTTGGCTGCCGTATGGAAAATATGAAAAATGCCATGCAAAAAATGGCACAAAAAGCCGTACACCCTGTCATTGATACAATTGTTGGGCTGGATGAAATTGATACAGCTTTAAAACGAATGGAGAGTCGTGATGTTTTTGGTAAAATTATCCTTAAAATCGATTAAATCATGATGAAGCTTTCTCTTAAAAATCTCATATATCGTATTAAAATTATAGCTAAAAAAATATCCTACTTGTTATGGGCATATCTACTCTTTGGTTCTTTATTTATTCTAAAATGTTTTCCAGCCAAAATGGGAATTTCTTTTTTTGCTTGGTTAGCAAAAAAAATTGGTCCCCTTGTACATCGTCATCAAATCACACTTGCAAACCTTAGGAGTGCATATCCAGAAAAAGCAGAGCAAGAACTCCGTGCGATTGCAATAGAAATGTGGGAAAATATAGGACGTTTCCTAGCTGAATATATTTTTCTTGATAAAATTTTTGATTTTGATCCTCATGCAGACGAGCCAGGTTTCATTGAGGTTAAAGGCATTGAAATATTTGAGCGATTAAAAAATGAAAAAAAACCACATATTTTTTTCACCGCACATACTGGCAATTTTGAACTTCTGCCTATTTGTGCACAAAGTTTTGATCTTAATGTTACGGTATTATTTAGACCACCCAATAATCCCTATGTTGCCAAACGAATCCTTAAAGCACGACAAACTTCTATGGGACATCTTGTTCCCTCCAAGGCCGGTGCAGCATGGGCATTAGCAGCCAAATTAGAAGATGGTGAAAATGTTGGTATGCTCGTTGATCAAAAATTTCGCCGCGGTATCATGGGAACATTTTTTAACAGACCTCTTAAAACAAACCCCTTAATTATAAAACTTGCTCGACAATATGACTGTGATATTTATCCAGCACGTTGTATTCGTTTGCCTAGTGGACGTCATCGTTTAGAGTTATATGAACATGTAGAACTTCCACGTGATGAAAAAAATGATATCGATATAGCTGCTTCTACGCAAAAATTAAATGATATTGTTGAATCTTGGGTCCGTGAATATCCTGGACAATGGATGTGGTTACATAGACGTTGGGACATCTAACATAAGCTCTATTGCTTACAAAGGAAGTGCAAAATGTTAGCCTCAAAAGATATCAGAGATCTCACTACAATTATCACTGCATTACGAAACTCTGATAATGGTTGTATCTGGCATAAAAAACAAACTTTTGAATCCCTCATACCCTATATGCTCGAAGAAGTTTACGAAGTCATCGATGCCATTGAACGAAAAAATCGAAAGGATCTCTGTGAAGAACTTGGGGATCTTCTTTTACAAGTTGTATATCATGCTACCATAGCACAAGAAGAAGGCAGCTTTACTTTTGAAGATGTTGTTTATGCAATCACAGAAAAAATGATTCGACGCCATCCTCATGTTTTTGGAAATGCCGAGCAAAAAAAACGAGGATTTATAAAAGAGGAGTGGGAATATATAAAAAAAAGAGAACAGGTTGAACAAAAAAGAATGTGCGAAGAAAAAAACAACAATTCCTCCACAAGCATACTCGCAAAAGTAAAACAAATCCAGCCAGCAAACCAAGAGGCACTTGCTTTACAAGAAGCAGCAGCTAAAGTAGGTTTTGATTGGCAAAAAAGTGATAAAGTTTTTGAAAAAATAGAAGAAGAACTCGAAGAGCTCAAAGAAGCCATCAAAAATAAACAAAACTCAGAGATAGAAGCAGAGTTTGGAGATCTCTACTTTATACTCCTTAATCTCGCGCGCCACTTAGCGATTGATTCACAAAAAGCATTAAAAAAAACGAATATAAAATTTCGAAATCGTTTCGCCTATATTGAAGAAAAGCTATCCACTCAATCTAAAACACTCACTGACGCATCCTTGAATGAAATGGAAGAACTTTGGAAGCAAGCTAAAATGAACGATAAAAAATAGTAGATTTCTTCTACCTAAAAGAACAAGCCCCTCTAAAATTACTAAATTATAATTTAGCTCAGCTCAATTTGTTTTATATTGATCCTGCGTAGCAGGACGAAGTTCCACCGATTCGCCACACCCGCATGCTGAAACTTGATTAGGATTTTTAAAGACAAAACCCGACCGAAGCGTTGTCACTTCATAATCCATCTGCGTCCCTAATAAAAATAATACCGCATCATGTGCTACAAAAACACGGGCACCATTCACTTCAACAACATCCGCATCTATCCCCTTTTCTTTGACAAGAGTAATTGTATACTCCATCCCTGCACAACCACCTTTTTTGATACCAACAAGAATACCCTGTGCATCTTTTGCATCCATAATCGCTTTAACACGATCCACTGCTGCTTGCGTCAAATTTATTACCGAAAAACGGCTCATCCTTTACTCTTTTCTTAGTTCAATAGACACTTTGAAAGTTTTTCCTCTATAATATTTTATCTGATATTTTAGAAAAAAAAACGAAACATCAATTAAAGCATTCTGACCTTGTTTATTTGGATAAAAATACATACCCGTAAAATGAGATTTGTAATTATACAATCCAGAACTTACAATTTTTTATCCACATAAAATGCAAAATACCTCATCTATAAAACTCTAAAAAAACGAAACTTTTCAAAACCATACATTCACTCCTCTTCTTTTGAAAATCCTTATCTTTTTAGAAAAGTAACGATTAGGTAAGAAAACAATATACCTTCCGCACTCATTTGCTCCAATTCATACCCCTAAAGTCACCAATCTTACCCCCCTACTCACAATCTCAAAAGTAATTAAATGCATACATCTATTAACTATAAAGCTAAAAATTTAATGATCACAAAGAATTTTACAAATTCGTTATTTATCTTGAATTAACAACAAAATATTGATGTCCCAAATTTTTTACTTTCAAAAGCTCTAAGTGCAAAAGCATTTTAGATTTTATTCTGTTTATTTTTTCTCTTGCCTTTAAAGAAACAGTCATTTAATCGTTTTACACGAACTCGGAGCGTAGCGCAGCTTGGTAGCGCACTTGACTGGGGGTCAAGGGGTCGTGGGTTCAAATCCCGCCGCTCCGACCATTTTTAAAATGCTATAAAATAAGCTTACTTAAAAAGTGAATTATTATGCATTTCAATTGCACACACATGAACTTTTTCTTCAACGTAGAATAATGTGCAATGATATTTTATCATAAATTCGAGATAAGCTGTTTTATTAAAACGCGCTTCGTTCTTAGGAAAACACATACGAAACGCGAGACCTTTTGCCTCGCGTTTTTATTCTTCAGAAAAATTTATAGTTATCCGATCTCATATTTTCTAAATTTTCTTTACACGATAACGTCGCTGTTATCATTTTTTGTAATGGATGGTGACATCTGTACGGTTATCTTTTTGGGTTTTAATTCAGCTGGCATTTCCCTTTTAAGCTGAATATGAAGAAGCCCATCTCCAAGTTCTGCCCCAATAACCTTAACATGATCAGCCAAATGAAAACGCCGTTCAAAAGCACGCGAAGCAATACCTCGATAAAGGAATTCTCGCTCTTCATCATCATTTTTAGACTTTCTATCTCCCTTAACGATCAGCTGGTTACAATGCGTTTCAATATCAATTTCATCTTGAGAAAAACCAGCAACAGCCATAGAAATTCTATAAGAATCTTCAGTTAAACGCTCGATATTATAAGGGGGATAAGAAGAAACTTCGTCTGGTTGTGTTCTAGAATCAAACCAGTTAAAAAGATGATCAAAACCTACTGTGGAACGATAAAATGGTGAAAAATCTACTTGACGCATAATATTGCCCTCCTCTAGAGCGACTATAATTTATAATTAATTCACAAAGTTCCCACATGGCAAACTTACTTGTGAACCTGCGGCCCCATCATGGCAACCGCACTATATTATCTAGTAATCGTTTTTCTTTATTTCAACTCTTTGGGACCTAAATTGATAAAAACTATCTAAAAAGCAATATACCCCTTTTTTAATCCTCTTTCTTCATTACATAAATATCAAAGCACTAAACGGCAAATACACTGTAAAAAGGATTTCAATTGGAAACACCTCTTTATCCCATAGACTGGGGTTCCACTTCTCTTAATATCCATCATGATACTCTTAAAATAGCAATAGATCACGAAATTCGTTTTGCTATAACATATCCTGAGGTGAAAAAATCTAAGGGAACAATTGTTATTCTCAAAAGCTACGCAAATACTTTAGAAAAATATTTTTTATTAATAAATGAAATTTCTAAACGCGGTTTTCATACAGCAATATTTGACTGCTTTGATCAAAAAAAAATATCCTTCAAGATAAGAAAACAAAGACGATATCATTGTTTTGATATAAATAATGATATTAATGACTTATATAAATTTCTTAAAAATATTGTTTATCCTAATTGTCCGCCGCCTTACTCTATGCTCACCTATGGCATAGGTGGATTGATAGCACTTAGCGGATTAGATCTCATTAATCATCAGTTTAATAGATTGCTCTGTGTTTCTCCTCTTTTTGCTCCATTCGGCAATAAAACGAATAGTTTTCAACATAAATTAACACAATTTCTTTCTGATATAGGTCTTGGCTTTATATCAGTGAAAGATGGGAAAAAATTAAACAAGACAAAACAAAAAAATATACAATTGGGACACATACATAAAGTGCCGCTCCCTTCCATTAAGCCCCCAACATCCCAATGGATGGCTTCAGTATTTAATGCGATTGATTCTATGAAAAGAAATGTACTTCATGGAAATTTACGAATCCCAACACTCTTTATTCTTGCCAATCAAAACAATATTGCAAACAACATTGAAGTGCGGCAATTATGCCAACACACACGTCTAACAGAAAGTATTACTATTACAGGCGCTGAACTGGATACAATTATGGTTAACGAAGATTATAAAAAACAATTTTGGGCTGCATTTGATGCCTTTATTCCCGATAATGTATCTGTAAAATAACACTAAACCTTAATTTCCGCTCCACCCCATCAAAAAAGAAAATTTCTACGAGCATTGGATCTACAAACACTTTATAAATATAATAGATTTTTCTTTCCAACCACTCATATGATTCGTTTTCTAGCCTTTACAGGCAAGCCATGACCTAAATATTCACCACGCATTCTAATAAAAAACTAATATACAAAGTATATCATTACATTAAACAATATTATTTTACATCATAAAAAATAACTTAATAAAAAAACTATTTATATAAATAAAAATAATAAATATATCTTAATATAACATGATACATATTTACAAATAAAGCATCAAAATACTATTTTTGATATTTTATTAAGTGATAATTTAATATTATATCTAGGAAAACAATAGTTTTCATCTATTTAAGAAAAAAATGGAAATAAAGCGCATTTATAATATTTATTACAAATCTCTATAAAAATAAATAACTATAAAATTTCTATTTCTTAGGAGAACTTTTTAAAAACAATAAATTAACATAATATTCTTCTAATTTCTCGATATATGAAAACCCTACAATAACGGTTTTCATAAGTTTTTTAATGGAATTCTGATAATAATCAGTAACTTTAAAAGAAAAGATAGTAATGAATCATCTTAGTAGTTTTAGAGAACCCCTTCTTTTTTCAAAATCACATATATTTCGAATTTAACCAACTCACAACGAATATGCTGTATTTTGAATCAGAATGTAAGAATTAACCATTTTGCCATTCATTTCAATTATGAGCATTTTACCATCTTTTTTATAAATACTCTATATTGTATAATTGATGCGGCAAAACTCTGACAAATGGAGCCATTGGAATATAATCATGAAACGAATCCTGCTCGCAGAAGATGATAACGATATGCGTCGCTTTCTCGTAAAAGCCCTAGAACGTGCAGGCTACGAAGTCGCCGATTTCGATAATGGTATTAGCGCATATGAACGTTTACAAGAAGAGCCATTTTCCCTTCTCCTGACTGATATTGTGATGCCAGAGATGGACGGAATCGAACTTGCACGACGTGCGACTGAGATTGACCCCGATTTACGAGTAATGTTCATTACGGGTTTTGCAGCGGTAGCACTCAATTCAAATAGTGATGCCCCTCCTGATGCAAAGGTTCTCTCTAAGCCATTTCACTTACGTGAACTCGTCAATGAAGTTGAAAAGATCCTTATCGCTGCTTAAAAAGTATTTTTTAAAGTTATTTGCATCTGTTGAAAGAGAAAATAAAATTAGGCATTGACGTTTGGCATTCTATATGGTGTATGCAACATCAATGAATGGGCGTGTAGCTCAGCGGGAGAGCACTACGTTGACATCGTAGGGGTCACAGGTTCAATCCCTGTCACGCCCACCATTGCATTTTATATCAACAATAATTTATTGATTTTCCATATATTTTTTACAGTGAGGGACGCGTAAATAAAAGTTAGGGAATAGGATTTTTAACATTTCTCTATAAA